>CAIYPG010000094.1 GCA_903928055.1 uncultured beta proteobacterium
CGGTCAGGCGATCTGCGACCTGTTGGCGCGCCTTGTCCTGCTGCTTCTGGTTGCCATGCTCCAGAGCTTCAATCTGGCTGAAAAGCTCCACCTCGAAGTTGAACAGGAACAGCCGCGCCCTCGCACGCATGACCGGATCTGCAGGCATCAGTTGCGGATGCGGAAAACGTTCATCGATATATTCATTGATGATATTCGACTCATACAGTATGAGGTCCCGCTCGACCAGCACCGGCAGGCGGTTGTACGGGTTCATCACCGCGATATCTTCCGGCTTGTTGTACATGTCGACATCAATGATCTGGAAATCCATCCCTTTCTCGTAAAGCACAATGCGGCAGCGCTGGGAAAAGGGACAGGTCGTTCCGGAATACAGGTTCATCATGGGTGGTTGCCTCTCTCCATTGCTGGTAGGTTAAGCGCGGCGCGAAAAGCTGCGTTTCCCCGACCGTGGCTTCGGTAGTGGTTGTACTCTAAATCCGAGAAAAGGTCGGGGCTACAGGGCCCCCCAAGCAGGGCGCCCCGTTTCGTCAGGAAACTCAGTGCACATCCTTCCAGAACGCCGATTTCAAGAGCCCAACAAGGGCAATCATGATGCCGAGCACAAACAGCACCCAGAAACCGACCTGCTTGCGCAGCACCTGATTGGGCTCCCCCATCCAGACCAGGTAATTCACGAGGTCACGGACCATGACGTCGTACTCACTTCCGGACATCGATCCAGGCGCGACAGTTTCAAATTTCACGACTTTGCGCACGCCGCCATGACCATCTTCGATCTCCTTGCCCTCGGCATCCTTCAGCGATTCTTCCTTTCGGACCCGCTCCCCCTGGAGTTGCCAGAGCACGTGTGGCATGGCGACACGATCAAATACCACGTTGTTCCAGCCGGTGGTCGTCGAAGAATCGCGATAGAACCCGCGCAGGTAGGTGTAAAGCCAGTCGGCTCCGCGGGAACGCGCCACAACCGACAGATCCGGAGGTGCAGCTCCAAACCATTCCTTGCCGTCCTTCCGTGTCATGCCGGAGGTCATCATCTCGCCGACCTTGTCCGCGGTGAACAACAGGTTATCCTTGATCTGCTCATCGGTCAGGCCGATGTCGCGCAACCGGTTGTAGCGCTGCATGGACGCAGAATGGCAATTCAGGCAGTAGTTTACAAAGCTGCGTGCACCGGATTGCAGGCTGGCCATGTCGCCGACATTGATTGGCGCATGATCAAGCTTGACACCGGCTTCGGAGGCAAACGCACCCGTGCCCAGCACGGCAGAAACGAAAGCGAAAAGGGCGAGGATTTTTTTCATTGCTAGGTCAGCCTTTGCGGTTCCGGTTTAACCTTGTCGATGCGCGAATACCAGGGCATCAGCACGAAGAAAGCGAAGTAGATCAGAGTCCCAATCCTGGCAATAACGGTGGCACGCTCGACATTGCCCAGCCAAGGTCCGAACTGGCCCCACACGTTGGTCGGCTCGGTACCCAGGTAACCGAGCAGCAGGAAAGTGACGACAAAAGCCGTCAGCGCCACTTTGTAAATCGGTCCCCGATAACGTATGGATTTCACCGGACTGCGATCAAGCCATGGCAGGAAAAACAGGATCAGTGTTGCAGCACCCATTGCCGCCACGCCGGGAAACTGGGAATTGAACAAAGGCGGAATGGCACGCAGGATTGAATAATAGGGCGTGAAATACCACACCGGGGCGATATGCGGAGGCGTCTTCAGGGAGTCGGCTGGAATGAAGTTGTTGGCTTCAAGGAAATAGCCGCCCATTTCCGGAGCAAAGAACACCACTATGGCGAACACGAACAGGAACACGGCAACGCCGTACAGATCCTTGATGGTGTAATAGGGATGCGAATAAATGCCGTCCAGCGGCAGTCCGGTCTGCGGATCCTTGGGCTGCTTCTTGATCTCCACGCCATCCGGGTTGTTCGATCCTACCTCATGCAATGCGGTGAGGTGGGCCGCCACCAGCCCGATCAGGACCAGAGGAATCGCGATGACATGAAATGCAAAAAAGCGGTTCAGGGTGGCATCGGAAATCACGTAATCACCACGTATCCATTCAGAAAGATCAGGGCCTATGAAGGGCACGCTTCCGAAGAGATTGACGATTACCTGCGCCCCCCAGAAGGACATCTGCCCCCAGGGAAGCAAGTATCCGAAAAACGCCTCTCCCATCAGGCACAGATAGATCAGGACACCGAATATCCAGAGCAATTCTCGAGGCTGCCGATGCGAACCGTAAAGCAACGACCGGAACATGTGCAGGTAGACCACGATGAAGAAGGCCGAAGCACCGGTGGAATGCATATACCGGATAAGCCAGCCAAACGGCACCTCTCTCATGATGTATTCGACAGACGCGAATGCCTGGGTGGCATCCGGCTTGTAGTTCATGGTCAGGAAAATTCCGGTGACAATCTGGAGAACCAGAACAAAGGCTGCGAGCGAGCCAAAGTAGTACCAGAAGTTGAAATTCTTGGGAGCGATGTACTTGCCCCACTGCTCTTCCCACAGCTTGATGAGCGGGAAACGTGCATCGACCCATCCAACGACGCAGTTGAGCGGGCCAAATCCGGTAACAGGTGGTTTTTCTGCGGCTGCCATTACTTTAGGCCCCCTTCGTATCGTCGCCGATCAGAATCTTGGTATCTGAAAGGTAGGTGTAGGGCGGAACCTGAAGGTTGATCGGTGCCGGAACCCCTTTGTACACATGCCCCGCAAAATCGAACTTGGAGCCATGACATGGGCAATAAAAACCGCCACCCCAATCAGCCCCCATCTCGGCTTGCGCATCAAGGGACTTGAATTGCGGTGAGCATCCCAGATGGGTACACACACCAACCAGCACCGCATATTCATCTTTGATTGAACGGAATTCATTCTGAGCGTAAGCCGGCTGCTGCGGAACCTCAGATTTCGGGTCCGCCAGATTGCCTTCGCTTTTCTTGATGCCTGCAAGCATCTCTGGAGTGCGCCTAATTATCCACACCGGCTTGCCGCGCCATTCCAGAATTTGCATTTCGCCGGGCGCCAACCCGCTGATGTCAGCTTCGACGGGCGCGCCTAGAGCCTTGGCGCGCTCAGACGGAAGCATGCTGGCTGCGAATGGGAGGGCGGCCGCAACGCCTGCACAGGCGCCTGCAGCAGCCGTGATGGCGACGACCTTGCGCCGGCCACTGTTTACTTGATCAGTCATCTGGGAAATCCTGGTCTGGAAGACTTTGGAAACACGGAAGAACGCTGCTTTGAACGAAAGGCGTCCGATTATAGCTGAAAGCCCCGTAATGCATCAAATTTTGCCATTTAAGCACCTGATTACTTTGCTGATTCCAGATATGCGCATGCATTTTCAACTTTTGTAAATCGACGCATCGAGGGAAACCCCATCGGTTTCGAAAAACACCACCAAATACGCTTATCGACGTAATTTGCACTGATTCCCGGGTCACCACACGAAGTTGGGGACGGTGCTTGAAAATCTTCTTCTGTTCTCCCGAATAGCATCAAGCGTCGCAGACAGCACATATGGCGACAGGCGGCACCTTCTCGCCTCCACGAGGAATCCAACTTGGGCAATAATCAGCCAGATCAACACAACGCAGATCGTCCCGCCGGGGAACCCGCTTCTGTAGCCATGTGGGCAATTTCACCCGGGTGGAAGCATTACCAACCCGCCCTGCGTCCATGAAGGACGCGTAGCAACGATGGAGTTTTCTGGAATGCGCAAGCTTTGGCTGGTTTTTTCACAAACCGCGACAATTGCAGTGGCATTGCTGTTTGTCATTGCCACGTTACACCCGGAATGGCTGTCATCCAGCATCCAACCATCAACGGGCCTGCAGGTTGTTTCCCTGCGCGAAGCCACACCCCCACCACAAGCAGGCAGTGGCCGGACCAACTCATACAACGAAGCAGTCCGTAAAGCAGTCCCCGCAGTCGTCAATATCTACACCAGCAAGGATGTCAAGGTTCAGCGTCACCCATTCTTGAATGATCCCGTATTCAGGCAGTTTTTCGGAGATCGTCTTGAAGACCAGACTCAACGCTCACAAGGACTGGGTTCAGGGGTCATCGTTAGCGCAAAAGGCTATATCCTGACCAACCAGCATGTCGTCGATGCGGCAGATGAAATCGAAGTAGCCCTCTCAGATGGGCGCAAGTTGCGTGCCCGCACCGTCGGCTCCGATCCGGAAACCGATCTCGCAGTCCTCCAGATCAATGCACCGACACTGCCCTCAATCACCTTTGGGGATGCGGACAACCTCCGCCTGGGTGATGTCGTACTGGCGATCGGCAATCCCTTTGGTGTCGGTCAAACCGTGACCATGGGCATTGTCAGCGGGCTGGGACGAACACCCGGCATCAACACCTTCGAAAATTTCATACAGACTGACGCGGCCATCAATCCCGGAAACTCCGGAGGAGCCTTGGTCGACGCCTCGGGCAATCTGGTCGGGATCAATACCGCGATTTACTCGCAAAGCGGCGGATCTCTGGGAATCGGATTCTCGATTCCTGCATCGACTGCGAAGCGGGTTCTAGAATCGATCGTTGAAACGGGATCGGTAAAACGCGGCTGGATAGGAGTTGAGGCCCAGGAAATTACGGCGGAACTCGCGGAATCATTCAAGCTCGCATCTACGTCGGGGGCACTGATCGCCGGAGTACTGCGAAGCGGGCCAGCTGAAAAGGCAGGGATCAAACCGGGCGACATACTGATCGACATTGCCGGCAAACCTGTAAGAAATCCGGCGTCAATGCTTGATCTCGTTGCCGGTCTCACACCGGGCAAACCTGCGACACTGAAGCTCAGGCGAGACACCCGCGAGATGCAAGTCGAAGTCGAGGTTGGAACGCGCCCAAAAGCACCACAATTGCCACGCCAGCGCTGATCGGCAAGAGCGCCTGAAAAGCTCAGCCCGCTGCGATGTCTTCCGACTTACTCTTGAGCTCGGATGAACGGCCGCAAATGAAGGTCGCAAGCACAATGCCCAATTCGTACAAGAGACACAACGGGACCGCAAGCATCAGTTGCGACAGCACATCCGGCGGCGTAAACACCGCGCCAACCACAAACGCACCGACCACGACATAGGGTCGAATTTCCTTCAGTGTTTTCAGTGACACCAATCCGGCGCGCACCAGTACGATGACAATGACCGGGACCTCAAAAACGACCCCGAAGGCCATGAACATCGTCAGCACGAACGACAGATACTTTTCGATGTCGGTCATCCAGGCCACCCCTTCCGGGGCTATTGAAGCCATGAACTTGAACACCACAGGAAACACCAGAAAATAGGCAAAGGCCATGCCGGTAATGAACAGCAGCGTACTGGTGATCACCAGTGGCAGGACGAGCCGTCTTTCGTGAACGTACAGGCCCGGCGCAACAAATGCCCACGCCTGATAAAGAACGTATGGCAGCGCAATCACGAACGCCACCAGAAATGCCACCTTCATTGGGACAAGGAACACACCGACGATATCGGTCGCGATCATCTGCCCCCCCTGAGGCAATACCGCGAGCAGCGGTTGGGCAAGCAACGAATAAAGATCCTTGGCCCAGGGAAATATGCAAAGGAAGACAACGACTACTGCAAGAATCGAGCGAAGCAACCGGTCGCGTAGCTCAACCAGATGCGAGATAAAGGACTCAGGGGTATCGTTCACGTTTCAGCGGCAATCAAACTATTTTGCCGGTAACGTCGGCTGCAGGCCCAGACGGTTGCGCCGGCAAAGGAGCGGCGTTGGCGACTTCCGCAACTGCCGGCCGTGCTTCATCCGGAACCCCGGTGCCAATCTGGCGTACCTCAGAATCGACGTGCGCAATTTCACCATGGATGGTTTGCTCAACCGATTCCGCGGCGCTCTGGAACTGATCCTTGAACTTGCGCAACTCCTCAAGTTCCATCTCACGGTTGATATCAGCCTTGACGTCGTTGACATAACGCTGCAGTCGCCCGAAAAGATTCCCGAGCGTGCGTGCAACCGTGGGGAGACGTTCCGGGCCGATGACGATCAACGCCACCACGGCGATCACCACCATTTCGGAAAATCCGACGTCAAACATGAACTTGCAGGACCAGGGGGAGTTTGCGCGCTGCGCGCTACCCTGGTTTAACCCTTGGATTTTTCTTCGGCACGGGACTCAATCGTGCGACCGCCAGCCTGGGGCGCGTCATCCGGTTTTTCTGCTGAGTCCTTGAGGCCTTCTTTGAAACCGCGCACTGCCCCTCCAAGATCGGTCCCAATATTGCGCAGCTTCTTGGTGCCGAAAATCATCATCACGACCACCAGAACGATCAGCCAGTGCCAAATGCTCAAGCCACCCATTTCCAATTCTCCTAGAAGGCTGCTCAGCGCGGCCCGATCATGCGCCCCAGAGGTTCAGGCCCACCCAAGACATGTACGTGTAAATGATACACCTCCTGCCCTCCCACCCGGCCGGTGTTGACAATGGTCCGGAAACCATCCGTCATCCCTTGTTCGCGTGCCAAGGTGGGCGCAAGCGAGAGGATTTTTCCCAATACGCCCTGATGGCTTGCGTCGCAGTCATATAGCGAAGCGACATGCTGCTTCGGAATGATCAGGAAATGTACAGATGCCTGTGGACGGATGTCATGGAAGGCAAGAATGTCATCATCCTGGTACACCTGTCGCGCCGTAATTTCGCCCCGCGCCATCCGGCAGAAAATACAGTCCTGCATCTCTATTTCTTTTCAGCGCGTTGCGCGGCAACTTCCGCGCGGGCGGCTTTCTCGTCAAGCCCTGAAATTCCCTCTCGGCGGCGCAGTTCCTCAAGGACGTCTGACGGCTTCAGGCCATAGTGCGCAAGCATGATGAGGCAATGAAACCACAAATCCGCGGTTTCGCCGACAATTCGTCGACGGTCGCCATCCTTGGCAGCCATGACCGTTTCAGTTGCTTCTTCACCGATCTTTTTCAGGACTGCGTCTTCTCCGCGGTGCAGAAGCCGCGCGACATAGGAAAGCTCGGGATCGCCGCCCTTGCGCGACTCAACAATGTCGGCCAATCGTTCCAGGATGTCGCTCATTTGCGGTAGATTTCCTCGGGGTCCTTAAGCACCGGGTCTGTTATCACCCAAGTGCCATCATCAAGTTTGCGGAAGAAACAATTGTGCCTTCCCGTGTGACAGGCGATTCCGCCGATCTGATCCACCGTCAGCAGCACTGCATCTTCGTCGCAATCCAAGCGAACCTCGCGGATTTTCTGTACATGCCCCGAATCCTCGCCCTTTTTCCAAAGACGCTTGCGGGATCGGGACCAGTACACCGCTTCGCCCGACGCCACCGATTGTGACAACGCCTCGCGGTTCATCCACGCGAACATCAACATGCGGCCCGTTCCGGCCTCCTGGGCAATTACCGGAACCAACCCGTTTTCGTTCCAATTGACCTGATCGAGCCAGTTCAATTCAGTCCCACCTGTGCTTTTTAAATGAATTAATCATCCGGAAGTGTGGTTCAAACCACTTTAAACCGTGCCGCCTACAGGCGAACCTCGATACCTCTTTCGGCCATCAATTCCTTGACTTGACGCACGGTAAATTCGCCAAAATGAAAAATACTCGCAGCCAGGACCGCGTCCGCGCCGCCCTTCAATACACCATCGGCCAGATGATCCAAGGTGCCGACACCGCCACTCGCAATGACCGGAACATCCACGGCATCCGAGACCGCCCGAGTAAGGCCAAGATCAAAACCCTCCCGGGTTCCATCACGATCCATGCTGGTCAGCAATATCTCGCCAGCACCCAACTGTTGCATTCTACGCGCCCAGGCAACAGCGTCCAGACCAGTTGGTTGCCGTCCGCCATGGGTGAATACTTCCCAGCGTTCTCCGGATTTTTTTGCATCAATCGCCACGACAATGCACTGGGAGCCATATCTGCCCGCGGCGTCTGCGACCAGTTGCGGATTTTGGACTGCAGAAGTATTGATCGAGACCTTGTCGGCCCCGGCGTTCAGCAAACGCCTCACGTCCTCCACTTTCCTCACCCCACCTCCAACGGTAAGGGGAATGAATACCTGGGATGCAACATTTTCGATCACATGCAAGAGCAAATCGCGATCATCAGAACTGGCGGTAATGTCCAGAAAGGTCAGTTCGTCCGCGCCCTGATCGTCATAGCGACGGGCAATCTCGACCGGATCACCGGCATCGCGCAAACCGACGAAATTGATTCCTTTGACAACGCGACCGGCGGTGACATCGAGACAGGGGATGATGCGCTTTGCTAGGCCCATTGGACGGTTCGCGCAATTTCTGTAAAAAAGGAGGAAGAACTGGCTGCGTGTGGAAAATGCCTAAATCACTACCGAATCATGCGGCACCCAGCTTGTCAGCGACATCCTGAGCCTTCTTGAAATCAATGGTGCCTTGGTAGATGGCACGGCCAGTTATCACCCCGGAAATGCCTTCTGCCTCAACCTTGCACAAGGCCTCGATGTCGGAGATGCCGGTCAAGCCTCCGCTGGCGATCACCGGAACTGACAATTGCTGCGCCAGCTTGACGGTGGCATCGATGTTGACTCCGCTCAACATCCCGTCCCGCCCTATATCGGTATAAATGATCGCCTCAACTCCGTAATCCTGGAACTTGCGCGCAAGGTCGATCACATCGTGCCGCGTCATCTTTGACCAGCCTTCCACAGCGACTTTCCCATCTTTCGCATCAAGTCCGACAATGATGTGGCCAGAAAACGCCGTGCACGCATCCTGAAGGAAGCCGGGATTCTTTACTGCAGCTGTACCAATGATGACATAGCCCACACCCAGATCCAGATAGCGCTCGATCGTGTCGAGATCGCGTATCCCGCCACCAAGCTGCACCGGCAGTGAATCCCCGACGGCCTGCACGATGGCGCGAATAGCCGCTTCGTTTCGGGGTTTCCCCGCAACGGCCCCGTTCAAGTCGACGACATGAAGACGGCGTGCGCCCTGATCAAGCCAGTGACGCGCCATTTCACCGGGATTCTCGGAATAAATCGTGGCGTCCTGCATGTCACCCTGCTTCAGGCGAACGCACTGGCCATCCTTGATGTCGATTGCGGGAATTATCAGCATTGAAGCTTGGATCGGGTGCTAGATTGGAATGGGAAATAACAAAATCTGCCAGTCACATCGCCTATCGGCCTCAGGGGTTCCAGCCAATGAAATTGGCAAGCAGCTTGAGTCCGGCGGTATGGCTTTTCTCCGGGTGGAACTGTACCGCAAAAATGTTATCCCGGGCTACTGCACACGCAAAGCGCAGACCATATTCGGCTTCGCCACTGACAAATCTATGCTCCGCGGGCACCGCATAATAACTATGTACGAAATAGTAACGCTCACCACTCGGGATGCCGCGCCAGACCGGATGGGCATCAGTTTGGTGCACTTCATTCCATCCCATGTGCGGCACTTTAAGCCTGCCACCGCTGGAATCAATCATCTTCTCATGCGGGAAACGTCGCACGGTGCCATCAAACACGGACAAACCGCGAACGCCACCCTCCTCGCTCTGATCAAACAACATCTGCAAACCAATGCAGATTCCCAGAAAAGGCTTTCCCCGGGATGCGTCGAGCACAGCCTGCCGAAGGCCTCGCGAATCCAGTTCACGCATGCAATCCGGCATCGCACCCTGCCCCGGAAAAACAACACGGTCAGCACCGGACACAAAATCCGGGTCGGAACTCACGACAACCTGCGCTCCGGGCGCCACATGCTCCAGGGCTTTGGACACCGAGCGCAGATTGCCCATGCCGTAATCGATAACCGCAATTTTCATCTTAAAGGAAGATACGCACGTTCAGACACCGTGAAGCCAAGCACCGACCGATGGCAGGCTGGCTAGAGCGCTCCCTTTGTGGACGGGACAACCCCTGCGGCACGCGAATCCAGTTCGACAGCCATGCGCAGTGCCCGCGCGAAAGCCTTAAATACAGTTTCACACTGGTGATGCGCATTGTCCCCGCGCAGATTGTCAATATGCAGGGTCACCTGTGCATGGTTGGCGAAACCCTGGAAAAATTCGTGTGCAAGATCAACGTCAAACTCACCAATAAGGGCGCGGGTAAAATTGACATGAAACTCGATCCCGGGACGCCCGGAAAAATCGATTACTACCCTGGAAAGGGCCTCATCAAGAGGTACGTAAGCGTGACCATAGCGTCGCAGGCCCTTTTTGTCGCCCACAGCCTTGGCCACAGCCTGCCCCAAAGTGATGCCGATATCTTCGACCGTGTGATGGCCGTCGATATGAAGGTCACCTTTGGCTTTCACCTCCAGATCGATCATGCCGTGCCGGGCCACCTGGTCCAGCATGTGATCGAGGAATGGCACGCCGGAAGAAAGAACCGCATGACCTGCACCGTCAAGATCAACAGTGACGCTGATCTGGGTTTCCGCCGTGCTGCGTTGTACTGTCGCTTTACGCATTTGCTCGTTCGTACAAAAAAAGAAGGTTTGCCGCCTGATGGAAAGTGTTCGAATGCCGCTTCTCAGCCTACACGATCAGCCACGGCAACGCCACGCGTGTTGAGAATGGCCCGCAAAGCCTCAATGAGCAAGACATTTTCTGCCGGCGTACCGATGGTAAATCGAACACATTGATCGAGCAGCGGATGCATCCCATGCAGATTCTTGATCAGAATCCCGCGCTGGCGCAGCCCCTCGTGCACAAGCGGTGCATCGGGAACGCGGGCAAGAATAAAATTTGCTTCGCTCGGGAACGGAATCACGTCAGACATGCTCCCGAGCGCGGACGCCAGCTTGGCCCTTTCCACGCGTATCGCCAATGCCTGCTCCCTAAGCACACCACCATGCGCAAGCACACGTTCTGCAATGAGTTGGGTGAGTACATTGACGTTGTAAGGGGAACGGACCTTGTTAAACTGACTCACCCAATCCGGAAGCGCCACGGCATACCCGAGTCTGAGACCCGCCAATCCAAGCTTTGACACCGTTCGCAGCATCACCAGATTCTGGAATTCCGGTAACCGCGTCATGAACGTGCCATCCGCAAACGGTTGATAGGCCTCGTCCACTACTACCAGTCCTGGCGCCTCTGTGAGTATCCGCTCCATGGCATCGGCCGAAAACAGATTCCCTGTCGGATTGTTTGGATATGAAATAAACACAATCGCCGGTCGGTACTGACGCATTGCGGAAAGAAATCCATCAAGATCAATGGAAAAATCCGGTGCCAGCGGGACCCCGACATAATCGAGACCGGCGATAACGGCATACTGGCGGTACATCGCAAACGTTGGCCCCGGCGCCATAATGGTCGCGCCCTGACGAGCACATGCTTGGATCATGATCTGGATGAGTTCATCCGAACCGTTGCCCAGCAAGATGTCGTATTCGTCGGAGATTTTCATCTCCATACGCAGACGCCTCTTCAATGCCGGCGCAGAAGGATCGGGATAGCGGTTAATTTCGCAGGACGCAACTAGCTCACCGATTTCCCGCCTGAGTGAATCAGGGAGCGTATACGGATTTTCCATCGCATCCAGCTTTACCATACCGGCCGAAGATGGAACGGCATAAGCCGACATTGCGAGAATCTCGCTCCGGATCAGGGACTCCGGGGATGCGTTCATTTGGCTTCCCCGATACGGTACTGCGCCGCCCCGGCATGAGCGGAAAGCCCTTCGCCATTCGCCAGTGCTACCGCAATCCTGCCCAGCGTTACCGCCCCTTTTGGCGACACCCCTATGACACTGGTACGCTTCTGGAAATCATATACGCCCAGCGGCGATGAAAAGCGCGCCGTTCTGGAGGTCGGCAGCACATGATTCGGCCCGGCACAGTAATCCCCGATCGCCTCCGAAGTATGACGCCCGAGGAAGACAGCCCCTGCATGCCGAATTTGCTCAAGCAGCTTCTGCGGCTCAGCAACGGACAATTCAAGGTGTTCGGGGGCGATACGATTTGCCACCTCACATGCCTCCGCCAGATTTCTCACCTCGATCAACGCCCCACGTGCAGCCAATGAAGCACGGATAATCTCTTGCCTGGGCATGCCGGGAATCAGACGCATGATGCTAGCAGCCACACGATCCAGAAAGGCAGGATCCGGCGAGAGCAGGATCGACTGCGCCATTTCGTCATGCTCAGCCTGTGAAAACAGATCCATGGCAATCCAGTCCGGATCGGTCAAACCATCACAGATCACAAGAATCTCCGACGGCCCTGCAATCATGTCTATGCCGACAGTACCAAACACCTGTCGCTTGGCGGCGGCAACATACGCATTGCCCGGACCGACAATCTTGTCAACCCTGGGAACCGAGGCGGTTCCGTAGGCTAATGCGCCGACGGCCTGTGCTCCGCCAATGGTAAATACACGGTCGACTCTGGCAATGGCAGCTGCGGCCAGCACCAGCGGATTGCGCTCTCCACCCGGGGTCGGCACGACCATGATGACTTCGGGCACTCCTGCAACCTTGGCTGGAATGGCATTCATCAGGACGGATGATGGATACGCCGCTTTGCCTCCGGGAACATAGATTCCCACCCTGTCCACGGGGGTAATGCGCTGCCCAAGTACCGTGCCATCGGTATCGGAATACTGCCAGCTCTCGGCCTTCTGATGCCCATGATAGTTACGTATGCGGCTCGCGGCCTGCTCAAGGGCGCTGCGCATATCCCCAGGCAGACTACGCAAGGCATCGTCAAGCGCGGCATGCGGCAACTCAAGCTCATCTGCACCACGCACAGAGACCTTGTCGAACTGGCGGGTATATTCCAAAAGCGCCAAATCGCCACGATTTCGCACGTCTGCGAGAATTTCCAGAACAGTCCGGTTGATTTCATCGTCCCGCGAAGACGTGACTCGAGTCAGATCATCCAGTTCCGCATCAAAAGCCGCCTTGCGCGTCGATAAGCGGCGAACGTGCAATTCGTTCTCAGGCACGTTCGACCACAGCCTTTTGAAATGCCTCAATGATCGGTTGTACCGCAGACCGCTTCAGTTTCAGCGCGGCCTGGTTGACAATCAATCGGGCACTGACAGGAAGTATGTGCTCAACTGCTTGAAGATTGTTGGCGCGCAAGGTACCGCCGGTAGATACAAGATCGACGATGGCATCGGCCAAGCCGAGCAATGGCGCCAGTTCCATCGAACCGTAAAGCTTGATCAGATCTACGTGGACACCCTTGGCTGCAAAATGATCGCGTGCAGTCAGAATATATTTTGTCGCGACCCTCAGGCGTGCTCCTTGCTGGACCGCGCGCGCATAGTCAAACCCCTGCCTGACAGCCACCATCATGCGGCATACGGCTATATTGAGATCCAGCGGCTGGTACAAGCCCAAGCCGCCATGTTCCAAGAGTACGTCCTTGCCCGCGATGCCGAGTTCCGCTGCGCCGTATTGGACATAAGTCGGTGTATCTGACGCACGTACGATGACTAGACGAACATCGTGTCGATTGGTCCCGATGACAAGCTTTCGCGAGGTTTCCGGATTTTCAAGCGGCTTAATACCGGCGGCGGCCAGCAACGGCAGCGTTTCCTCAAAAATACGGCCTTTGGAAAGTGCAATAGTGATCAAGATAAGCGCCTGTATAAGTGGTGAAATTCTAGCGCTAAATGGGCAATTGTGCCAGAAAAACAATGATTTGAGAGCCACTCAGCCAATCAAGCAAGGGCGGCAGGCGGCAATCAGTTGGAGCGACGAATCAGTGCCCCAAGCTGCGACAGCTTCTCCTCGATGCACTCATAGCCACGGTCAAGGTGATAAATGCGGTCAATCAGGGTCTCGCCTTCCGCCACCAAGCCCGCCACCACAAGGCTCGCAGAGGCACGAAGGTCTGTCGCCATTACCGTAGCCCCCTGCAATCGCGGAGCACCACGCACAATGGCGGTATTTCCGGCAATCTCGATTTCCGCACCGAGCCTCTGCATTTCCACGGCATGCATGAAGCGGTTTTCGAATATCGTTTCTGTGATCACCGCGGTTCCTTCCGCGACCGTATTCAATGCCATGAACTGTGCCTGCATGTCTGTCGGAAACCCAGGGTATGGCGCCGTTCTGATGTTGACGCTTCTTGGCCGCCCTTTGGTGACGAGATGAATCTCCCCACTCCGGGTACTGACCTCTGCGCCAGATTCACGCAGCTTGTCCAATACGGCATCAAGAATATTGGCATCTGCGCTCAGCAGGCGCAGATCGCCTCGGGTTGCCGCAGCCGCAACAAGGAAAGTTCCTGACTCGATACGATCAGGCATTATCCGATGACTGGCATGCCCAAGACGTGGAACACCCTGGATCGCAATTACACCCGTCCCTGCGCCACTTATATTGGCCCCCATGGCACTAAGGCAATTCGCCAGATCGACGACCTCCGGTTCACGTGCGGCATTTTCCAGAACTGTCGTACCTTCAGCAAGACAGGCCGCCATCATGAGATTTTCCGTACCGGTAACGGTCACGATATCCATGACGATGCGAGCCCCCTTCAGGCGTTTGCATCGGGCGCTGATATAGCCCTGCTCGACGTGGATTTCTGCACCCATGGCCTGGAGCCCCTTAAGATGCAGGTCAACCGGCCTTGTGCCAATGGCACACCCGCCTGGAAGCGAAACCCTCGCCTCCCCGCAGCGTGCCAGCAAAGGACCCAGCACCAGTATGGATGCGCGCATGGTCTTCACAAGATCATACGGCGCGAACGGCTCGCTGATGATAGCGGCGTGCAATTCCAGCCCCGTCTTGTCATCGAGAGACGCAACCACGCCAATCTGCGCCAAAAGGCGCATCATGGTGGTGACATCCTGCAAGTGCGGGACATTGGACAGCGTCAAAGGCTGATCACTTAGAAGTGCCGCACACATCAGCGGCAAAGCAGCATTCTTCGCCCCCGAGACTCTAATCTCACCTTTCAGCGGCTGGCCACCTTGAATGACTAGCTTATCCACCTGCTTCACCCCATTCTTCCGGAGTCATGGTCCGCATCGACAACGCATGAATCTCCTCGCGCATCCGGTCGCCAAGTGCCTGATAGACCAGTTGATGGCGTTGCACACGGGACTTGCCGCGAAAAGCACCGCTCACAATGAGTGCTTCAAAATGCTGGCCGTCGCCCGTTACCCGCAACTCATCACAAACAAGGCCTTCCCCAATATAACTTTGCAACTGCTCAGGTGTAACCATATCCGCCCCGGACTGAACGCCCCGTTAGAAACCTGTTCGAATTCATCGAAATTTCCCCCTAATACCTGAGCTTATAACCCCTTGCCAGCAGCATCAGCGCAATGGACGATATGAGAGTCAGACATGCCAGGACAGCCATCAGACTGACCCAGGGTGAACTATCAGACATACCAAAGAATCCGTATCGAAAGCCGTCGATCATGTAAAAAACCGGGTTCAAATGGGAAGCCGATTGCCAAAACCCGGGCAGTGAATGAATCGAGTAGAACACGCCCGACAGGAACGTCAGCGGCATGATCACAAAGTTCTGAAAGGCGGAAACCTGATCGATTTTATCGGCAACGATGGCGGCAACCAGACCAAATGCGCCCATTACAGCACCGCCGGCGAGTGCAAAGGCCACAATCCATAGAATTGCGTGAACTCCGACCTGCACAAACGGCAAGGTCACCAGCATTACGCTCGCACCCACTACAACACCGCGAACCATCGCAGCAAGAACATAAGCACCAAAAAACTCCCAGTGTGATAGCGGGGGCAAAAGTATGAAAACCATGTTTCCGGTCATCTTTGATTGAATCAACGAAGACGATGCATTGGCAAATGAGTTCTGGAGAATCGACATCATGACCAAGCCCGGTACGAGAAATGTGGCATAGGAAACACCTACATAGATCTCAGCATGCCTGTCCAGCGACTGCGCAAAAACAAGCAGATACATGAGAGCTGTCAGCACCGGGGCAGCTACGGTCTGAAAGCTGACTTTCCAGAATCGCAGGACCTCCTTGTAGAACAGCGTCGGGAATCCACTCACGGCAAGCCTTCCGCAGATCCACCCTTGCCTTGACCCATAATCTCAACAAAGACATCCTCAAGATCCGGTTGAATCAACTCAAGCTCGAGAATGTTGCAACTGGCCACGCGCAGAGCAGCAAGAATGACCTCCACTTGCCCGTAATCATGAAGGGAAATCAGGTAGCTGTTGTCATGCCGAACCGGAGCAAAGCCGTCCAGCACCTCCGGCCACTGTCCATCGATCCGTACCATCAACTGCGAACCTCGCAGGCGACTGACCAGATTTCCCGTGGTATCCAGCGCAACGATCTTGCCTGCTTTCAGCATAGCGATTCTCCCGCACAATGCCTCAGCTTCCTCAAGATAATGAGTTGTCAGCACAATCGTATGCCCGGAACGGTTCAGTCGCTGGATGAAGGCCCACAAGCCCCGACGCAACTCCACATCAACACCCGCGGTTGGCTCATCCAGGACGATGACCTGTGGTTTGTGCATCAATGCCTGGGCCACAAGGACACGCCGTTTCATTCCACCGGACAAGGCGCGCATGTTCGAATCTGCCTTGCTTGTCAGATCCAGATGGTGCATCACTTCATCTATCCAGGCATCGTTTTGCCGGATGCCAAAATACCCAGACTGAATCCGCAGCGCCTCTCTTACCGTGAAAAAGGGATCAAAAACAAGTTCCTGAGGTACCACACCCAGTGAACGGCGGGCGGCGCGGTAATCGGCGCGCACGTCGTGCCCCATGATGCGGGCAACCCCACTATCAGCCCGTGCCAGCCCGGCAAGCACGCTGATCAACGTTGTTTTTCCTGCGCCATTTGGTCCGAGCAGCCCGATGAACTCGCCTGCTTCCACATCAAGGTCAATGCCAGCCAGGGCATTGAGTGTGCCGAAGGACTTATGGATGCCCTTGATTTCGATCGCGGCTGTCATTTACTTACACTTACCGGTGAGCCCAGCTCGCCGTTCCCGGCCATTCACAAAAGCCGCAAAACGTCACTCCACCACAAGCTGAAGCAGATTCGCAACGCCATAAAGATTGGCCAGATTGCGTAACACGGCCGGCAGGTTTACCAGTTCGAGCGGCACGTTTCGCGCTGCACCCTGCCTCAGCCACTCAAGTGCCAGAGCCACGGCGGCAGAATCAACTTCGGTAACGCCGGAAAAATCGATACGACGAGCACCTTGTCCCAGATATGGCGCGACAGCACCCACAAGCGCAGGAACAGTCTCAATTGTCAGCGAGCCATCTACGCTCAGTGTCTCGCTGTCAAGGCGAATCATGATGCCTTGCCACGGGTATCGTTCTGGCGGTTCTTGGCCGTCAGGAGCTTAATCAGCCCGTCGATACCCGCATCACGAACCTGGGATGCAAAGTCGTCCTTGTAGGTCGTAATCAGGCTAACCCCTCCCACTTTGACATCGAACACCTTCCAGCCAGCCGATGCTTTTTCCATGTCATAGTCGATCGTGATCGGCTGTGCACCCTTCTGCTTGACCTCGGACCGTACTGTAATTTCCGTGTCCTCCGGACGGGCTCAGAGGCCGGAACTCGATGACTTGGTCGCGATAACTGGACAGTGCGGTTGAATAGGTGCGAACCAGCAAGGTCTTGAATTCCTGCACGAGCAGTTTTTGCTGATCCGGAGACGCTCTCCGCCAATTCACAGCCATGGCAAGTTGTGTCATACGTGCAAAATCGAAGTGAGGTAATATTTTTGTCTCAACAAGGTCGGCAATCTTCCGCGTATTACCCGATTGGATGTCCTTGTCCTGCCTGATTACGGATATCACGTCCTGGGTAATTGTTTTCACCAGCACGTCCGGAGCAGGCTCCTGTGCACTGGCGCACGAGGAAAACAGCCAGAACGTCAGCACTAATAGAAATCGCATATCACATCCTGCCGACTAGCGAAGGGAAAATGCCGGGGATACGGCGATTGCCGTCCTGTCAGTCACGCTCGAGAGTCCGGCATCGGAGGACGGAGTCTGTTCAACTGGAGGCGCAACAGAGATGCTGCTTGGCGTCGGCTCAGGCTGCTGCTCGCCAACGACGGTGCCGAAATCAATTTCTGCACTATCCTCGCGCGGAGGATTGCCGTCGAACACGAGACTCCGGCGACGCTGAAGATAGGCATCGCGGGTAAAGCTGTACTTGTCCAAGGCCGCCTCTTCGACAATCCTGCTGGCATCCAGCAGACCCGCCCGAAGACTGATTGCCCTGGTCACATACAGACTGTTGCGAGTGGGGACATGATCTGTTTGCGCAACAAAGTCAGCCTTCACGTCAACAAGTGCATAGCTCAAGCCGTCACGTACGGTGCTGGAACCCAAAAACGGCAACACAAGATACGGCCCGCTGCCAACGCCCCAAGTGCCCAGCGTCTGGCCAAAATCCTCGTTATGCTTTTCAAGCCCGGCATCGCTGGCCACGTCAATAATGCCCAGAAGTCCTATGCTTGAGTTAATGACCACACGCCCGAAATCATCCGCTGCTTGCTGAGCCTTGCCCTGCAGCAGGTTATTCAATGCGACCCAGATATCGTCCAGATTCGAGAAGAAATTGCTGACCCCGGTGCGAACTATCGCGGGCACAATGTTGCGATACCCCTCGGCCACCGGTTTCGCAATTGCCCGGTCAAATCCATCATTGAAGCCGTAGACGGCCCGATTCAAAGGCTCAAGCGGATCACGCGGGTTGCCGGATGTTGCGCAACCGGCAAGAAACACCGTGGCCATAACCAGCCCAACAATGCCCACTGAGCGCCAATGCGTCAGTTGCTGCTTCTCTTTAGCCATACCCGTCCGCATGTCCTTGTATTACTTGTTTTTGTCTGACCCGCCACCATCTGCCGCCTTACTATACAGGAACTGGCTGATGAGATTCTCAAGAACAACGGCAGACTGGGTAATCTTTAACGTATCCCCGTCTTTCAGGTTGACGGTATCCCCGCCGGGCGCAAGGCCAACGTACTGCTCCCCCAAGAGTCCCGATGTAAGGATTTTTGCCGAGGAATCCTTGGGAAACTGAAAACGGCTCTCGACAGACATTGTGACAACAGCCTCAAAAGTTTCGTTGTCGAAGCGAACATCCGAAACCCGACCGACAACGACTCCGGCGCTTTTCACAGGAGCCCTAGGCTTGAGACCGCCAATATTGTCAAACTTGGCTTGGAACCGGTAGGTTTCAGCCGCTGAAAAAGCCGAAAGATTGGCAACCTTGAGGGCAAGGAATAGCATTGCAGCAATGCCAATCAGAACAAACAGACCAACCCACAAATCCAGCTCTTTGCGCGACATCATGATCACACTCCTCGAAACATCAACGCGGTCATTATGAAATCGAGCCCCAAGACCGCCAGGGACGAGGTGACGACCGTGCGCGTCGTTGCACGCGATACGCCCTCTGCGGTCGGCGGCGCATCATAACCTTCGAACACCGCAATCCAGGTGATTGCGATGCCGAACACAAAGCTCTTCAGCACACCATTCATGACATCTTCCTGAAGATCAACCGCCGCCTGCATCTGGGACCAGAACGACCCCTCATCCACCCCTATCATTTTCACACCGACAAGGTACCCGCCAAAAACACCCATCGCGGAAAACAGCGCTGCAAGAAGCGGCATAGAAATTACACCAGCCCAGAAACGCGGCGCGATCACCCGAGAGATCGGATCAACCGCCATCATTTCCATGGCTGCAAGTTGCTCCGTTGCCTTCATCAATCCGATTTCAGCGGTAATCGCAGATCCCGCGCGACTGGCAAACAACAGTCCGGCGACAACCGGGCCGAGTTCCCGGATCAACGAGAGCGACACCAGGACACCCAGTGCTTCCGACGAGCCATAACGCACGAGAGTGTCGTAGCCCTGCAAGCCAAGCACCATGCCGACGAACAATCCGGACACAAGAATGATGACAAGCGACAAGACGCCGGCAAAATAGATTTCGCGAATAGTCAGATGAAAGCGGCGAAAGCTTGCGCCGGACTGCACGAGCATGAGCCAGAAAAAACGGCTGGCGAACCCGAGGCGCCATATGGCGCTGGTCACCCGGGAGCCGAGTCCGCGCAGAAGTTCAGCAATCCGGTTCATCAGGCAGCTTCCGCAAACAGGTCTTCTGCATAACTCCGGGCCGGAAAGTGGAACGGCACGGGACCATCAGCCTCTCCACAAACAAATTGATGTACAAACGCTTCATTGGATGCGCGTATTTCGTCCGGGGTTCCCTTGGCCACAACCGCGCCTTCGGACATGAAATAGACGTAATCAACCATTTCCAGCGCTTCCTTGACATCGTGGGTAACGATGATGGAGGTTGCGCCCAAGGCATCGTTCAGACGCCGGATCAACTGCCCAATCACACCGAGCGACAACGGATCCAGTCCGGCAAACGGTTCGTCGTACATCATAAGCATGGGATCAAGCGCAATCGAGCGAGCCAGCGCCACGCGACGGGCCATGCCTCCCGACAACTCGGAAGGCATCAAGTCGGCCGCACCGCGCAACCCAACTGCCTGCAGTTTCATCAGCGAAAGATCACGGACAACAGACTCCGGAAGCAGGGTGTGCTCGCGTATCTGAAATGCCACGTTGTCCAGCACCGACATATCGGTAAACAGTGCGCCAAACTGGAAAAGCATCCCCATTTTGCGGCGGATCTTGAACAGCTCTTCGTGACTTAGGTGCCCAATCGAAATGCCGTCCACCCTCACCTCGCCCACGCTTGGGCACAGAGCCCCCCCCATCAACCTGAACAGAGTCGTCTTCCCACAACCACTGCCACCCATAATGGCCACGACCTTACCCTTGGGTATAGCCATGTTGATGCCCTTGAGAATGGCGCGCGTGCGGTCGTACCCGAACGTAACGTTATCAACCTCAACGAGGTTGGCCTTGCCGCTAGATACACTTTCAGACACGGACGGTCCGGAGAAGTAAGACAAAGTCGAAATTGTAGCCCAGATCAGCAATCGGGAGCCATTTCCTTGGCTATCCACAGCACTCTGCCAGCTTTCCCGGTGCGCTATCATCGCGATAGTCTCTTTAATGGCGAACTGCGATGAATGCGTCGGCAGTCCCGGCAACATCCGTCCTGCGAATGGAAGGGGTTTCGAAAAGCTATGGTGCAGGGTCAGTCCGACGTCCCCCCCGAATTGAGTATCGCGTGACTTTGGAGTCCAATTCTCAAAAACAGGAGATTGGACGTGAAGAAA
>CAIYPG010000095.1 GCA_903928055.1 uncultured beta proteobacterium
CAGTTCCTTTTTTTCAAGGATGATGGTGTGCAGGCCGGCGTCGGTCAGCCGCTTGGCCGCGGCGGCCGCGGCCAGGCTGGCACCAACAACAATGACGTCACAGGATTGCATGGCCCACTCTACCGCAGCTCTGCCAGATGCACGACCGGCTTGTCGGTGACGGCATTGAATATGGCAATGTCGTTGAAGTCCTCGACGACGATGCGCGAAAACTCGCGGCCTTCCAGAATCCAGCGCGCCTGGTCATGGACATCGACGCGGTTCTTTCCGGTCAGCGCCGGCAGGCTGCCGGCGGTGGTCGGGATGGCGAGGCGCTGCAGATCGAGGTTCATGGCGCAGCCGGATTCCACCCGCAGCGCATCGTAATGCAGCACCAGCCGCTCCCAATCGGAATGAAAGGCGCGCGACTCGATGACATAGAAGTCGTCCTGGCCGAGGCTGCGCCGGACATTTGCGACCGAGGTGGCGGCGAAACCGAAACCGTCGATCGGTTTGCCGGGCAGCCAGGTGCGCAAGGCGCGCAGCAGCAGTCCGTCGCCCACGACGAGTCGCCCGACCTTTTGCAGCGGATCCAGGAAGCGCTGCAGCCGTTCGCCGGGAACGGGAGTCCCAGATTCCAGCATCAGCGCGATGTCCGCGCCGATGTCACCCGCCATGCCCATCGGGCGGCCGGCCGAGAGCTTCAGCGCGCGCTCCGTCATGGCCGGGTGTTCGGCCAGTGCGCGGTCCGGAACCAGCAGGGTTTCCGACGCCGAGCCCTGCCGGTGATTGACTACAACATGCTGATCCAGCAGTGTTTTCAGCAATGCATCGCGCTCGGGTGATAGGCCTGCGAGCTGCTTCCGGAGCTGCTGGACGGCATCCACCAGGGGGATGTTTTCCGGGCAGGCCGGCTCGCAGGCGCCGCACAGCGTGCAGGCGTCGATGGACTCTGCCAGCTCCAGCACCGCGACGCCGTTCTGGATTGCCTTCGCGCGACCGTGCGGGGTCAGCCGGATGTCGCGCGTGGCGCGCCACACCGGACAGGCCAGCAGGCAGAGGCTGCAGCCGGAACAGGCTTCATGGCCGGGTGTTGCAGCGTGCGTATGCGGCGTGGCCATCAGAACAGCACGTTCCGATTGAGAATCATGGCCGGGTCGGCTTCGCGCTTCCATGCAAGGTGCTTTTCCACCAGCGAATCGCCGAAGACACGCCGGATGTAGCCCTTCATCATTCCGCCGAAGCGGTAATAGCTGGCGCCGATCCGCACGCCGATGTCGTAGATCTCGTTCTTGAAGGATTGCAGCGTGTCGCGGCTGTAGATGCGGTCTTCGATGATGGGCTCGAACTCGCAGCCGTAGGCGCGCTCCTTCGCATCCGGCGGAATGCAGGACATTTCATAGTGCGGCCGGTGGTCTTCCCGGAGCTTGATGCCCACGCAATACAGCGTGTAATAGCGGAAGTATTTGCGGCAGACGGCATTGCCCTCGATCACGGCCTGGGTGAATTTCTCCGCGGAGGTGGCCAGATCAGGTATCACCATCTGCTTGCTGCCCCAGTGTTTCCAGACGGCGCGCGAAAACACCACGGTGCGGTCATGCATTTTGCCGTTGCGCATGTGCTCGGCGCGGCGGAACTCAGGGAACAGCCTGCGTTTGCGCTCGCGCAGCCACAGTGCTTCGCGCCACAGCCAGGGGCGCAATCCATAGAAAACCAGCATGGTGACCGTGAACGCAGCCTCTTCCTGGCCGCGCAGGCGCGCGCGCCAGCGGCTCATGAACGCCGCCTCGCGGGTATCAGAATCAAAGGCCACCAGAAGATTCACCACCCGGTCCATCATGGTGAGGATGCCGGAGTA
>CAIYPG010000096.1 GCA_903928055.1 uncultured beta proteobacterium
GAAGGGCGGCATCGACGAGACCTATGACTGGAAGAAAGTCGCACTGAAGCTCACGATCGAGCATCCGTCGGAGACCTCGCTGTACATGTACAACTCGGGACTGACGGCAACGAACAACCTGAGCGCGGTGCGCTGGAATGCCTATGGCAGCCCGGCATTCGAGCGCATGACGCTCGCGCAGTTGCGCGACTTCGGCGTGTCGGTCTATGGCGTGGAGGACACGCCCAAGAACGGCAACTTCGCGCCGTCCTTCCACATCATCAACCATGTGGTCTATCACACCAGCCTCGACACCCCGGAGCTGGTGCCCACCGAAGGCATGCGCCGCTCGGTGCGCGCCTTCGCCGCCATCATCGACAAGGTGAACGGCATGACGCTCGCACAGTTGCGCGGCCCGGACTTCCCGCCCAAGGACGGACGCGGCACGGTGCTCGGACCGAACGGCAAAGCGCTTGGGAGCGGCGGGGCTGACTGATTTGCGGCCGCAGGAAACTCAGTACTACTCCTGCGGCAATTTCAGCCGCTGGTAGTCGGCGCCGAGCAGCGTGGCTTCCTTTCGCACCATGGCCATGAACTGCTCGTTCGTGCCCTTGTAGGGTTCGAGTTCGTTCTGTTCCATGACGGTTTTCCACTCAGGCACGGCACTGGCCGCAGCGAAGGCACCGCGCAACTTTGTGAGCATGGCGGCAGGCATGGTCGCTGGCGCGAACGTCGCATACCACGTGGCAGTGTCCATGTCCGGATAGCCCATCTCCCTGAACGTCGGCACCTGCGGCAGCAGCGGCGAGCGATCCTCTCCGGTGCTGGCCAGGCCGATGATCTGCTTGTTCTGCATGCGGGCACGGGCGCTGTTGAGCGAAATCCAGGTGACGTGGATGTCGCCCGCCAGCATGGCCAGCGCCATCTGGTCGCCACCCTTGTAGGGCACCCCGGTCATGTTGATCCCCGCCATCAGCTTGAAACGCTCGGCGCTGATGTTGCTGCCCGCCGCCGGCCCGAGGCTGCCGAAATTGGCCTTGCCCGGATTGGCCTTGGCCCAGGCCACGAACTCCGTGAGGTTCTTCGCCGGAACGGCACTGGCGTTCATCACCATGGCATAGGGCGACAGGCCCATCACGCCCACCGGGGTGTAGTCCTCTATGCGATAGCCCGGTTCCTTGTACGCGAAGGCATTGCCCACCAGGTTGTTGTTCGCCAGGAGCAGGCTGTAGCCCATGGGCTGGGCGCGATAGACGTCGCGCAGGGCAATCACCCCGCCGCCACCGGCCTTGGCGTCGATGACGACGATGACGCCCAACTGTTCGCCCAGTTTCGCGGCGACGAAACGATAGCGGTTGGAATTCGCGCTTTCGCTGAACATCGTCACCATGCGGATGGGCTTGTTCGGATAGTCCTGCTGCGCCCGGACGACTTGCGGCAGTGCCGCCATGAAAACGATGAGCGCGATGAATGCAATGGCAAATGGGCTGGTGCGATGCATGACACCTCTCCTCTGGCTGATTCGACAGCGGGATGACCTCATTGGGTCATTTCATATGCTTCAACCGTGACGCAAGGGCGGCAGCATTCCGCCCCGGATGCCCATTCCCCGGGCCTATTCCTCGATCCTGATGTTCGCCTTCTTCACCACCGCGTCCCATCGGTCTATCTCGGCGACAAACTGTTTCTGCCATTCCTGCGGCGAGCGCGACGGTGCCGGCATGGAGGCATCGGCGACCAGTTTCTTGCGGAACTCTTCGTCAGCCAGCACATGCTGCACTTCGCGGTTCAGCGCATTGACGATTGCCGAAGGCGTCTTGATCGGCGCGTAGAGCATGTAGGCATTGATCATCTCGTAACCGGGGATGATGGTCTCGGCAATGGTGGGCACGTCCGGATAGTCCGCATGGCGCTGCGCAGCCGTAATGGCCAGCACGCGGGCCTTGCCCTGACGCACCAGTTGCAGGCCGGAAATGGAGGTCAGCGTCAGGTCGAGGCGCCCGCCGGCGATGTCGAGTTGTATCGCGGAATTGCCCTTGTACGGCACATGGGTCATTTCGATGGCGGCGCCATACTCGATCAGAGCAGTGCCCATGTGGATCGGCGAGCCCGGCCCCGAGGAACCATAGGTCAGCTTGCCGGGATTTTTCTTGGCATAGGCCACCAGTTCCTGCGCGCTGTTGAAGGGTGCGTCGGCCCTCACGATCAGCATGTAGGGCTGGTAGCTCATCTGCTGGATGGGCTGCAGCGTCTTGCGCACGTCGGACTGGAACTTGTTGAACACGGCCCCGATGTGCACCGAACCGCTGGCGCTGAGCAGCGTGTGTCCGTCCGGCTGCGCCGAGACGACGGTATTGACGGCGATGGCGCCCGCCGCACCCGCGACGTTTTCAACGATCACCGTGACCGGCAGGCGTTCGCCAACGCGCGAGGCGACCGAGCGCGTCACCATGTCCATCCCGCCACCGGCGAGCACCGCGACAAGGATGCGGATCGGCTTGGTCGGATAACCGGGGGCAATCTGCGGTTTGTTCTGCGCCATGACCGGCGTCATGAAAAGGCTCGCGCACAGCAGCGCGGCTGATGCGTTCAGGATTTTCCGGACTTGCATGACGGCTCCTTATTTGGATCGATCACCATTCGCGATCAACCAGACGCCCAGAACGACCCGCTCAGATCGCCGGCTGGCAGTGCGCGAGTTCCGGGATGCCGATCGCCATGACCGCCTTCGCCATGGCGGCGAGGTCCTTGTCATTGATCGGCAGCATGGGCGCGCGCACCGCGCCGCCCGGCAGGCCCAGCGCATTCATCAGCGGCTTGACGGCGCGCTGCGAACTGGAATTGCCATTGAACTGGCTCACCACCGAATACAGCGACATCAGTTGCCGGAAGGAAACCCTGAAGCCCTCCATGTCGCCCTCGTCGAAGGTGCGGATCACCGAGGCAAAGAGCTGCGGCGCGATGTTGCCCTCGGCGCCCATGAAACCGCTCGCGCCCATGGTCAGCATGGTGGCGGCGTTGTACACGCCGGCACAGTGGATCTCGACGCGATCGGCAAAGCGCTCGATCAACTGGGTGAGGAACTTGAAGTCCGTGCCGCCGTAGTGGATGCCGGCGATGTTGTCGAAGCGGTCGAGCAGCGTCTCCAGCAGCGTGACCGGCGGCACATAGCCCGAGGAATGATGGCAGGACAGATACACCGGCAGGCGCGTCGCCGGAATCACGGTGTTGTAGTACAGCTCCATCTCCGCGACATTGGGCTTGGCCGCGTGCCCGAGCTCCAGCGAATAGATCTGCGCGGCTTCCATGCCCGCCCGTTCAGCATGCTTCAGATAATCCAGCACCTGCTTTGCGGTGTTTGGCTCGCGTCCGCCGGCACGGCAGGGCACCCTGCCGATGAGCTCCTCAAGGGCAATGCGATACACCAGGTCCAGTTCTTCGGTAGACATCAGGTAGGCTGCGCCCAGGCCGGGCCCGGCGACATACACCGGGAGGCCGGCGTCACGCAGGCGGTGAAGTTGGCGCCGGAAAGCCGCGCCGTCGACCTTGCCGTCTTCGGTAAAAGGGGTGAGCGCGAAGGAAATCGCGCTCCGCTTCATTTTCTGGGCTGGAATGGTGGGCAATGCTCTCTCCTTCGTTGATGCGGCGGGACGCATGGTCTCTTGATGTCGACGGCCTGCGCGGACAGTTTGCACCCCTCTGATGTGAGTATCACATATTTACCTATACTGGAGGCCTGTTCCTGCCCCTCCTTCTTGCGAAAGGCTGTTGATGAGCGCGCGCACACCGAAGATGCAGTCCATCCCGTCGAATCTCGCGGAATTCGTCGATCCGCGTCACACGGCCCTGCTCATGTGGGACTTCCAGAAGGGCCTGGCCGGGCGCGCATCGAATGCGGAGGCGCTGTTTGCTTCGGCAAAACAGCTGCTCGCCGCAGCGGATGCCGCGGGCGTGTTCGTGGCATGGAGCCGCCATACATTGCCACCTTTCAACCTCCTCCCCGGCCCGTGGATGCTGACGATGATGAAGCGCCAGGGCGTGAGCCGCCCTGAAGACGTGAAGCCCATGTTTCAGAAAGGCTCGGTGGAAACGGAATTCATTCCGGGCTTCGAGCCGGCACCGCATCACCTCGTCATTGAAAAGAGCCAGCCGTCGTTCTTCTTCGACACGCCGCTGGACAGCCGCCTGAAAACGCTGGGCATCCGCACGGTCGTGCTGGCCGGTTTCGCCACCGACATCGGCATCGACTTCACCGCGCGCCATGCGTCCGCGGCCGGCTATTTTGCAATCGTTGCCGAGGATGCCTGCAGCGCGCATACACCCGAAGGTCACGAGCGCAGCATTGCCTTCCTGAAGAACTGGGTGCAGGTGGTGCCGTCCGCGAACATCATGGAAGCCTGGTCATGACCAAGGCAGCCATCCTCTCCATACACACCGGACGCGCCGCGCCCCTGGGGCCTGACCGCGTGCAGAGCGCCTTCGTGAAACACGCCGTCGCCGGACCGGTCAAGGTGACTTTCTCCGGAGTGCAGGGCGACGAACAGGCCGACCTCAGCGTGCATGGCGGCCCGGACAAGGCCGTCTATGGCTACGCCGCCGGGCACTATGCGGCATGGCGGGCGGAGTTCCCCGGGAATGCCGCGCTGTTCGTGCCGGGCGGTGTTGGCGAGAACCTCGCCATCAGCGGGCTGGATGAAAGCATGATCCACGTCGGCGACGTGCATGCCATCGGCACCGCACTGCTGCAGGCCTGCCAGCCGCGTCAGCCCTGCTTCAAGTTTGCGCTGCGCTTTGACAACAACCGCCTGCCCAAGGCCATGGTGCGCAGCGGCCGCTCAGGCTGGTATTACCGCGTGCTGCAGGAGGGCATCATCACGCCCGGCGACGCCGTGAAGCTGCACGACCGACCGAATCCGGATTTCCCGTTTTCGCGCCTGGTGGCGCTGATTTATCACGGCGAGGTCAAGGCCGGGGAACTGGAGCGGATGGCGGAAATGTCCGGGCTGGCCGCGCAGTGGCAGCAGCACGCCAGGGAAAGTCTGGAGAAAAAGTAGCCGGCCAATCAGCCAGCGCAGCCCGGGACCAGCCCGCCCCGGATTGAAGGCCCGCTTATCTGGCCGGATACTTCTGGAACCACTTCGCAAAGGTGCCGGTCGTGCGACCCAGCGCATCGACGGCTGCGACGGCATAGGCTGGACCACTGGTCTCGGCAACGCTCTCGGTCTTGCTGCGATTCGCGCCGCCCGCATTGGCCATGCCCCCGGCACGGCCCAACACATCGAATATGCCTTTCACCGCCGAGTTGTCCGTGGACTCCACGTCCTTCATGGTGCCGAACTCGATGTTGCTGATGATGGGCGCTGCCATCTGTATGCCACCCTCATCGCCATTCATCACCAGGCCACCGCGCGTTTCATCGGAGCGCATGTAGTGGGTATTGAAGGCCGCCACATGCATTGACATCGTGGCGCCGGTCTCGGCGGCACGCGAGGTCAGTCCGGATTGGTTGCCGCTGGAACTCAAGCGCGCAAAGTTGACAATGATGAGCGGCGAGATCGTAATGGCCTTCAGTTTTGCCGAGTACTCGGCCAAGCGCCGCAGGTTGCCCTGCTGGAAAGGACTCTTGTCGCCCCACTGCGCATCAGCGTTGGAAAACCACAGCGGCATGCCGGTGGGCGAATACACTTGGCCGACCAGATTGTTCACAGAAACAGGAAACGGCTTGCCGGGCGTGGAACTCACCTCTACACCGGAGAGAAATTCCTTCAGATCCTCCTGCGGCACCACTTCCCGGCCGGCAAAGCGCAGTTGCGCGAGGAAGTCGGCATAAGCCTTGTCGGTAATGGACTGCATCGTGCCCTGGTCAACGCCGTTCAGCACCAGATGCAGCGTGGAACTGGCGCCGCTGGTGTCGCGCCCCGGGAGGTAGCTGGCGCGCACGGTGGCAGTGGCAGTGTTCTCGGTGATAAACACGACGCGGAAACCCGCAACGGCAACGCGTTTGCTGTTCGGCATGACTTCGACCACGTCCTTGCCAAAGGTGCCGCCCATCTTGCCCTTGAAGTGCTGGTCCGGATCGAGTTCAGGCAGGGCGGTGATGGACGCGGCCGGCGCCAGCGCCTTCTGCAGTGCTGCGGGATCAGTGGGCCGTGCACCCGGCGCCGGAGGCGCGGCGAGCGCCACCTGCAGCGCGGCTGCCGCGGCACTGGGCTGCGCGTTCGCCGGCGGGTTGTAGTTCAGGTCAGAAGCCCTGCAGCCACGCGCAACAAAAATGCCGGTGATGTATTCCTTGCGTGCCGATGCCTGTTTCACGCGATCGGCTGCCTGCTGTGCAGTCATCTGCCCGTTCTGCTGCGCCACGCCCGCTGCCGCTTTGGCCGCAGTCTGGCCAAACAGGGCGCCTGCCATTCCGCCGAACTGGCCGAACAGCCCGGTGCGTCCCGCCACTTCGGCAGCAACGTTGGCCGCGGTGCCCGCCATCGCAGTGTTGTTGCCCGAATCCTGGGAGGCCTGCGCCGCGGCGATGGCCTTGTCCATTGCTCCATTCTCGGCGTACAGCTGCGCGCAGTTCAGTTCGTTGTCGGTGATCCGGACGCGCTCGATCGGCGCCAGTTGCTGGGCGACTGCGAAGCCGGCAAAAAAAGGACTGCAGGCGATTCCCGCAGCCATGACGGCGGTGATGCGTACGTTCATGTCCCCTCCCAGGGCAATTCGGATTGGCATAAATACCGGCAGGAATTATAGCGATGCTGAATGACACGCGAAACCTTATGCAGACAGCATGGCACCGAAGCGGTGCGCCACGATCCCGTCAACAGACGAAGGGGAGGCGCCGCCTGCTTCTTCAGACGTCGACGATGCGGCCGCTCGGCTTGACCCCGGGCGTCGTGCGCTTGATCGGCACGCGCAGCGTCGAGATCATTGCGTGCAGCAGCACAAGCTGGTCCATCTTCAGACCGAGCCGATAGCGGAAATCCTCGGCCGAGGTGAACGGCCCGCCGGTGTCGCGCAGTTCCACCGCCTTGCGCGCGACTTCCCAGTTTAATCCGGGCAATGCCGCGATCGCCGCAGCGCTGGCGAGGTTGATGTCGAGCACGCGCGATCCATCAGGCTGCACGCGGAATTCATCCACGGCCGGCTCGGGCGGCGGCAGGATGAACATCGGCCGAAGCCGCTCACGCGTCTTTTCCGGCAGCGCCATCTTCTCCGCGAAATGGCTGAACGAGGTGAACCCGCCCAGTTGCTCGCGCAGGGCAACCGCCTGCTTTGCAGCCGCTGGCCCCATGTGCGGCAGCATGGCGAACTCCTGCTCGGTCATGATGTTTGCATCAAACAGCATGCGCCGCGACACTGGAGGTTCGGTCGCTTCCGATACCGGCGATTCCGGCAAGCCGAGTTCGGCGCGGCGCTGCGCCTCGACCATGGCCTTCTTGCGCAGCGTGTTCTCGCGCAGTTCCGCCCGCTCATCCTGGTATTCAACGAGGCGCTCCAGATACTCGCCGCGCGCCCGGATTGCGTGCAGCGTGCAGAACACCAGCGACACATACATGGAACGGTGGGCGTAGTCCTCCAGCCCGAATTTGGAGAAATCGAATGCCATGTTGAGGAAGGCCGGGATTCCGTAGAGGATTCCCCAGAAAATCCAGCGCAGGTCCATGACGCGGATGCCGGTATAGATGAGCGGCACCCAGTACAGCCACACGGTGAAAATGAACAGGAAATACCAGGACTGCATGTACTCCCACTTCAGTCCGCGGGAAGTGATCCCCAGGTTTTCCGCTTTATTGTCCTGCGCCATGCTTCCCTTCCCCCGTGCCGTTCCTTGTGCTGTTCGCGTTGATGCCGGCTAGAACGCCAGCACCCTTCCGCCCCGCGATCCACCCTTGCCGTCCTTGCCCTCTTCCACCACGCTCGCATTGACTGCGCGCTGGTTCGCCCACTGGCGGATCTGCTCGATGCGTTCGCGCTGCGTCACCGACAGCGGCACGGTGCTGCGTATGGCGCGTGAAAAATCCGTCCATTGTATGGAGCGGTCTTCGGCATAGGCATCGAACAACGCCGAGATGACCGCCTGCTCGATCTCCGCACCGATGAAGCCGTCGGTGATGTCGGCCAGCTTGCCCAGCGCCTCTTCGGTCACCTTGAGCGCGCCGACCACGTCGGGATGGCGCAGCCGCCGTCCCATGTGCAACCTGAAAATGTCGATGCGCTCGCTGCGCGTGGGGAGGTCGACGAAGAAGATTTCGTCAAAGCGGCCCTTGCGCAGCAGTTCCGGCGGCAGGCCGTCGATGTTGTTTGCCGTGGCGATGACGAACACCGGTTTGGCCTTTTCCTGCATCCAGGTGAGGAAGGTGGCGAAGATCCGGCTCGACGTGCCGCCGTCGCCTTCGCCCGACTTGGAGAAGCCCTTTTCGATTTCGTCCACCCACAGGATGGAGGGCGACACCGCCTCGGCGGTGCGCAGCGCATTGCGCAGGTTCTCCTCGCTCTGGCCGATGTAGCTGCCGAAGATGCGCCCGACATCGAGCCGCAGCAGCGGCAACTGCCATGCCGCGCCAATGGCTTTCGCCAGGAGGCTCTTCCCGCAGCCGGGGATGCCGGTGACCAGCACGCCCTTGGGCGCGGGCAGCTCGTACTTCTGCGCCGAGTCGAGCCAGCTCTTGTCGCGTTTCTTCAGCCAGCGCTTGAGGTTGCCGAGCCCGCCGACGTCCTCGATCTTCACATCGCTTTTCACGAATTCGAGGATGCCCGCCTTGCCGACGATCTGGCGCTTCTCCTCGTAGATCATGTCGATGTCAGCCGGTGTCAGCATCGCATCACGCACCATCGCCCGCGCGAAGGCGTTTTCCGCCTCGTGCAGCGTCAGCCCGAGCGCGGCATTGGCAAAGCGCTCGATGTCCTTGTCATCCAGCGTCACCCGCACGCGTCCGCTCGCCTTGTTGCTCTCGATCATGCCGCGCAGCAGCGCGCTAATGTCGATTACGGAGGGCAGGTCGAAGTCGAGGACGGTGATTTCCTTTTCCAGCTCCAGCGGAAGCTGCACCGACGGGGAAAGGAAGACGACGCTCTTGGGTTTGGTGCCCTGCTTGAGCAGCGGCGACAGGTCGCGCAGCTTGCGAACCACCTGATGGTCTTTTTCGCGATTGTCCGAACCGAAAAAGACGTGAAAATCCTTGAAGATGAAGATGGACGGCTCGACATGCCGCTCCACGAAGCCCAGCGCATCCAGTGGCGCTTCGGTGGTCTCGCGCAGCGGCGCGCCCGGCCCCACCATGCCTTCGGTGACGCTCCAGGTGAACACCGTGCGCGGCGTGCGCACCAGCGCCGCATCGCGCGCCACGTCGCGGATCAGCCCGAGCACGCGCTCCTCTTCCCAGGTGGCGATATAGACGTACGGAAAGCGGGCTTTCAGCAGATTGGCGAAGGCGACCGGGAAATTGGCCATCACATCCCCCGGATTCGTAGGCATTCAGACACGTCATCCCCCCGGCCGGCGCTTCCGTTCCCCAACGGCATGGCACGCGGCGCAGCACGCATTCTGCACGAAGCGCACCGGGCGCGCACTCCTGGCGGGATGCAGGGAATCGGCCGACTCCCGTCGCGCTACACCGTCAGCCCCCGATAAACCTTCGCAATGCCTAGCAAATCGGCAGCGTCGTTGATGCCACCCTGGCTGCAGCCCCGGTCTTGCGGATAGCCGTCGAAGACAATGGCCAGCACCTTCATGCGCGTGCACTACTGAGAGGTCATTTCCGCATCTCTATACACGCATGACCGTTGCCACATGCATTTGACCTCCTGGGCAAATGCCCGCTTGAACAGGCATGCGTCAGGAAATCTATGCGGCCCTCCAGGCTCTCGATCAATTCTCGAACGTAAGCTTGGATGTCTTGATGACTTTGTCCCAGCGGTCTATTTCGTCGTTGATGGCTTTCGCGAACTGTGCCGGACTCTTCGGCTCGGAGGCTTCTGCGCCGTCGGCAGCAAGCTTCGCCTGCATGTCCGCCGAGTTCATGATCTGCACGCTTTCCTTGTTGAGCGCGGCAATCACGGGTGCCGGCATGCCACCGGTGCCAATCAGACCATACCAGCCGATCAACTCAAAACCCGGCAATCCTGATTCGTTGATGGTCGGCACGTCCGCAAGCAACATCGAGCGCTTGAGACTGCCTGCACCGATCGCCCTGGCCTTGCCCGACTTCGCCTGAGGCATGGCGGAGAGCGCACCGGAAAACAACGCCTGGATGCGTCCACCCAGAAGATCGACATAGCCTTGGGCACTGCCTTTGTAGGGAATGTGCTGCATTTCGGCGCCGGACATGTTCTTCAAAAGTTCCATGCCCAGGTGCGAGGCGCTGCCGGTGCCGGAACTGCCGTAATTCAGGCCGCCATTTTGCGTTTTGGCGAAGGCAATCAGTTCTTTCACGTTGCGTGCCGGCACGGCGTTGTTAACCATCAGCACGTATGGCTGTTCGTTCAACTGCGCGATAGGCGCCAGAGCCGTTCGTATGTTGTACGAAACCTTGGTGACGAGTGCGGCATTCATATAGGCACTGCTCGCCGCAAGATGAAGTGTGTACCCATCGGGCGGCGCCTTCGCCGTAATCTCCATGGCAATAATGCTGCCCAAGGAAGACGCGTGGTTTTCCACAATAAACTGGCGTCCCCAATTCTCGGAGAGCTTTTGCGCCAGCGCGCGCGCGATGATGTCAGTGCCGCCACCGGGCGTTCCGCCGACAAGCACCTTGACGGGCTTGTTCGGGTAATTGCCGGGCAAGGCGGGCGGCTCCTGCGCTTGCGCAGACGCGGCGAAAGTGAAAGAGAGAAAAGCCGTCGTCAGGGTATGCTGAAAAAGCATGTCTCCTCCTCTTGAAATGATGATGCAAGCCGGGAAATGATTGCGAGACTCGATTTGAGTTCTTCCCTCACCAGATCCCCCAGCAGTCGAGCGCTCTGATTGACGCAACCACACCTTCGTGCAAAATGCCGCTTCAGTATAGAGACCAGCCTGAACAGGGTTTGCAAACCAGCTTTGCCGTTCAAAGTAAATGCAAGCAGAGCCGATCCCGCTATGCTTCCCATCTGCCCTCCGTTTCAATCGGGATATCCAATGAATCGACTGCCAACGTATTTCTTTGTCCGACTCGCGCTGGTATGTGGCATTTGTCTGCCGATGACAGGAAACGCGCAAACGAAAACGGACAACTATCCGACAAGGACGGTGCGAATGATTGTCGGCTTCGAACCCGGCGGCGGCACAGACATTCTTTCGCGCATCGTCGGGCAGAAGCTCACCGAACGCTGGGGGCAAAGCGTGATCACCGAGAACCGTCCGGGCGGGAGCGGCATTCTGTCCCTTGATCTCGTACAACAGGCCAATCCCGACGGTTACACAATTCTGGTCGCGGCTAACAGCCTGCTGTCCACCACCGGCATCCTGAAGAAGGTGAAGTATGACGTCCAGAAGGCTTACGCGCCCATCGTACAGATGACAGTACAGCCCTATTTGCTGGCGGTGCAGACTTCCCTGCCCGTTACCACGGTAAAGGACTTGATCGCCTATGCCAAGGCCAATCCAGACAAGCTCAACTACGGTTCCTCCGGTACCGGTTCGGCCGCCCATCTGGGCATGGAATTGTTCAAGGACATGTCGGGCGCCGAAGGCATTGTCCATATTCCTTTCAAAGGCAGTGGCCAGGCTCTGACCGCGCTGGTTGGCGGGCAGATTCAAGTCGCGCTCACCGGCATCGTTTCCGGGATGCCGCAGGCCCGCAACGGAAAACTGAAAGCACTGGCAACAACCGGCGCGAAGCGTCTCCAGGCGCAGCCTGATTTGCCCACGGTTGCCGAGGGCGGACTACCCGGCTACGAGTTGAGCAACACGTACGGCCTGCTGGCGCCCGCAGGCACCGCTCCAGCCATACTTCTGGCGTTCAACCGCGAAGTCAGCCAGATCGTCAATTCCGATGAACTCAGGGCAAAACTCGCGGCAGACGGATCGGAGCCCTCGCCGCCGAACACACCGGATCAGTACCGCGAGTCGCTGGCGAAGGAAATCGCCAAGTGGGAACGACTCGTGAAGACCACCGGCATCAAGATGGAATAAGCACCAAATATGCTTTGCCCGGAACTCAACCCGGGGGCATATGGGGCCGCTCAGGCCAACAGGAACGCAGGCGGTATCGCAGCCACGTTCTTTACATCCTCCAGTTGCCAAAGCGTCTTGATAATGCCATCCACGCGGCGACTTCCGAGAAGGTCCTCGGTCACGCCGCGGAATTTGCGTTCTATTTGCTCCTTGTTCATGGGCGTTGACAGATCAGTCTCATCGGCGCCAGTCTCGCCCACGATGCGCTCGCCGTCACACAGCACCACGGTGACACGCGAGCGATGCCACACCGGATGCCGCTCATAGTCACGGGTGAAGTCAGCATCTACCCTGACCTTCACCTTGTGCATCAACCCGCGCAGTTCCGGGTTCCACAAGTGGGCATCGTCAAAGGAGCGCGGTGTCACCGTGCCATCGATCAGCGTCGCCGCCACGCCGTAGGGAATGCTGTGGTCGGCGGTTTCCCGCGAATCCGGGTTCCAGTGATGCTCTTCGCTGCCGCAGGCACGGTGCGAGTTGGCATAGGTATCAACCAGTACTTCCTCGACCTCATCGATGCGTCCGCGAACAGCGCCGGAAACATTTTCTGCAGCGAGGATGGTGGAAACCGAAGTGGCACAGCAGGCCCGCTTTTTCAGCAGCGTCTCTTCAATCTTGAACGCCCTTCCGTTGCCGCCCATCTCAGCCAGGACAACAGGTTGCTTGGCGACCTGCTTGACCCAGCCATGCTTGCCTTCGAACGGCAAATGCGGCCCGTGCATGCCGTCGCGCGCCAGCAAGGCGGCAAATACGCCGGCACGGCCGGCCGCACCCGCCGCCACCGCTTTCCACATGGACAGATGATTGCTTCGTCCCTGGTTGAGGGGATTGCAGGGCACGACACCTATGGAAACACAATGCTCCAACTGCTCCGGTGTCAACCGCAGCATCTTGCCGGCGGCGGCGGCCACGGCAATGCCACTGAACGTTGTGCAGTCGAAACCGGTGCGCTCAGGCAGCGTATCCGAGATGCGCAAATAGATTTCATAGGCAAGCACCACCCCGGTAATGAAGTCCCGCCCGCTGCAGCCGGCATATTCCGCCGCAGCCAGCACCGGCATGATGACATCGCTGGGATGGCCGCCATGGCTGTTGGGCCCGTGATAGGTGTCGTTCATCTCCACGCAACGCGAAGTCGTGGCATTGACGAATGCGGCGGTATCCGGGGTGGTCTTCATGCGCGTTCCAATGACCGTCGCGCCGTCGGGGCTGGGTGAGCGGGCAGCGGACTGGCGTGCAATGCGGGACGACTCGTCCAGAAATCCACCCATGAGGGCACCGAAGGTGTCCAGGACGCGAACCTTGGCTGCATGCGCAGCATCGGAAGATAAAGATTCGTAGTTCAGCTTGCCCGCATACTCAACGATCTGCTGCTGGATGCGATCGACTTTGCGACCGACATCATGCTCCACAGGCTTGTTCATCGAAATTCCCCCTCCAAAGTTTTAGGAGCCTTGTCTGCGGCCTTGATGAGTTCGGATAATATTAAGCCGAACGGCAGGAACCGGGGTCCGCTTGCCAATGGTTCTTACCCCGGGCTGATTTATTTCTTTAGCTATGATGTTCCAATCAAGCTCTCTAAACCGTCAGCGCCCGATACACCTTCGTCAGCGCATCAGGCAGATCGGCCACATCGTCGATGACCATGTAGCGATCACCGTCGCACATGCGCTTCAGGTAGTCGTAGCCCGCCGGATCGATGGTCACGCAGAAGGTCTGCACGCCCTCCTGCTCGGCCTCGCGCAAGGCCGCTGCGGTGTCCTGGATGCCGTATTCGTCGTCCATGCGATCGGGGCCGTAGTCCCGGTCCTGCGGATAGCCGTCGGAGACGATGATCAGCACCTTCATGCGCGTGGCCTGGCGCGAAAGCTTCGTGAGCGCGTGGCGTATGGCCGGGCCCATGCGCGTGGAGCGCTGCGGCTTCATCGCAGCGAGCGCCGACCAGGTGCGCGAGGACAGCCGGTCCTCGAAGGACTTGGCGACATGGAAATCGACCTTCTCGCGGCCGTCGCCGGAGAAGCCATAGATGGCATAACCATCGCCCAGCGTGTCCAGCGCATCGCACATCAGTGCCAGAGACTCCTTGGCCACGTCGATGACGGTGCGTTTGGGCGGCGAAGGAATGTAGTTCTCATTCGAGACATCGCGCATGCTCCACAGGTGCATGGGCTCGTCGTTCTCCTCTTCCTTTGCAGGCGGAGGTGCGTCACCGGGCACTGCAATGCCGGTGGAAGCGCTCATGTCGAGCAGGAAGGCGGCTGACACGTCGCGCAGCGCCCGGTCCCGGCGCATGTACACGCGCTCGTCCGTGGCAAAACCCGCGCGGCGATCGATGACGGCGTCGATGAGGCCGTCCAACTCGAGCTCCTCTCCATCCGGCACGCGGCGCACACGCTGTCGCGATTCAGGGCGGATGAACTGGAAGCGCCGCCGTACCTGGTGGGCAAGCACCGCATGCCGCCGGCGCACGTCGCGGATGAAGTCGTGGTCATCGCCCTTCAGGCGATATTCGAACAGGCGGCACCAGCCCTTCAGCCAGGACTGGCTGCGGTAGTTCCATTCGTCGTAGACATAGGTGCGCACGCCCGGCTCCAGCGCCTCGCCCTGCGCCTGGGCATTGCGCCTCGCAGCGCGCGCCTTGCGCGCCTCGCGATCTTCCGGCGTGGGAAGCTGCGAGGCGCCATAGGCATTGCCAACGGCATCGGACAAGTCCTCAGGCAGCGGCTTCGCCTCCGGATCATAGAAATCGTCGTCGATGAACTCCGGGTTCGGCTCGCCGCGAAAGTCCACGCCCATTTCGCGCAGCGCGTCTTCGCTCAGCGGCGTACCCGGCGCGCCGGGGTTGCCATCGTCTGAGCCAGGCTCGCCCTGCACCTCATGCTGCTGCTCCGGTGGAGGCACGCCCACGCGCTCGATCGCCGCATAGCAGACCACTGCCGCGCGCAGGCTGTCATACACGCTGGCCTCGCCGCCTTCCAGGGCGGCAGCGGCCTCGAGCATGGGTGCGAGCACGCCGCTGCGGTCACGGGCCAGCAACAGATCGCGATCGGCACCCAATGAGAACTGCACCAGTGCTTCGAGCAGCGCGGCAAACGGCGGCAGTTCCGCGGGATCGGGCCGCACCGCCAGTGACTGCGAGAGCACGCGTTCGAGGTCGGCGCGCGCACCAGGATAGCGTCGGCGCATGGCGAGGTCGATGCGCAGGCCTTCCATGGCCATGAAAACATGGCGCATCAGCAGCGGCGTGCCCCACAACGCGAAAAAGCGCTCGAGGTCCGGCTGCCTGGACATCTCGAAGGAGGGCTTTTCTTCGGGTAGCGAAGGCACCTGCCTGCGCGCAGCAGCCAGCCGGAACCCGTAGGTGCCGCATTCGAAGAAACCCAGTTGATGCAGCACGGCAATACGATAGGCGCCAAGGTTGTGGCGGGTGTTGTCGAACGCGGCGATGCGCTGCGGCAGGTAGAGCGCTGCGTGGTCATGCGGCGCGCCCTGCCTGCGCCGCACGCCGTGTTCGGCCGCTTCAGGTTCGGCAGCCTTCAGATGTAGGTAGCGCCCGGCAATGCCCTGGGTGAACAGCGTCAGCGTGCGCTGCACGTCGGAGAGGTCGACGCTGCCCGGCGGCGGGGGCGGAGGCGGCGCGACATCCACCGGCGCTTCCTCCCTCGCCGGCGGGCTGGGATAGAAGCCGCCGATGATCACGGCAGCAGGACATCCACGATGTCGGCGACGGCCTGCTGCACTTCGCGATCGTCGGTGACAGCGCGCACGATGGCCGCCTCGCAGGCCCGCCGCGGCGCGATGCCGCCGGCAATGAGCTGCGCGGTGTACACCAGCAGGCGCGTGCTCACGCCCTCCTCGAAACCGTGTTCACGCAGATTGCGCACCTTGGCGCCGATCAGCGCAAGGCGCTCCGCAGTTCCCGCATCCAGGCCGCTTTCATGCATGATGATCGCCGCCTCGACCTCGGGCGCGGGATAGTCGAACTCCAGGCTCACGAAGCGCTGCCGCGTCGAGGGCTTCAGGTCCTTCAGCACGCTCTGGTAGCCGGGGTTGTAGGAAATCACCAGCAGGAAGTCCGGATGCGCATCGAGCAATTCGCCGGTCTTCTCGATGGGCAGCAGGCGGCGATGGTCGGTGAGCGAATGCACGACCACCGTGGTGTCCTTGCGCGCCTCGACGATTTCATCGAGGTAGCAGATCGCACCGGAACGCACCGCGCGTGTCAGCGGGCCATCCATCCACACGGTTTCATCGCCGGACAGCAGGTACCGGCCGACGAGGTCGGTGGCAGTGAGGTCTTCATGGCAGGCCACGGTCAGCAGCGGCGTTTCCAGCGCACGACGCGCGCTGTCTGAGTGCCGGTACAGGCGCCAGGCCATGTGCTCGACAAAGCGCGTCTTGCCACAGCCCGTGGGCCCTTTCAACAGCACCGGCAGGCGCTGGCGGTAGGCGGCCTCGAACACGGCGACTTCATCGCCGAGCGGCAGGTACCAGGGTTCGGTGGTCAAACGATGTGCATCGCCGGAGTGGGGCGTAAAAGGCTGGTTCATGGTGTGCCGGCGCTTGCGCGCCCCTTCTGGATTGTGGGTTTCATGCAGGGGAAGCGGTGATGATTCTACCGTCTGTCACGCGCCCGCGAGTGCCGGCCTTGCGGCAGCCTCGACACCTGCAGTACATTGATATCAATTTGGAAAAACTATAAATATTCATCGAGTATTTTTTGAACGATTAATATCAGTATCGTTCTTTCATTGCACCCCGGACGCAGATTGAGGAGTCCGCAACCGGGGCGGAATTCCCTGAGTCAGAACAAGAACAGGAGGACGAATATGCCAAACACCCGGCATTTTGCCGACGTCACCACCGCGGCCACGCTGGAACAGCAGCGCGTTCTCTGGCGCGAACACGCCAGGCTCATCGACTGGCAGACTCCCTTCGGGGAAGTGCTGGAATACGGTGCAGGCGCCAGGCTGCCGCCGCCCTTCGCACGCTGGTTTGTGGGCGGCACGACCAACCTCTGCCACAATGCGGTGGATCGTCATCTGAAGGATCGCGGCAACCAGGTGGCGCTGATCTGGGAATCCACGGAGGTAGAGCGCACCGAGACCTGGACCTACGCCGAGCTGCACCGCGAAGTGGTGCGCGCCGCGGCCGGCATGCGCGAGCTGGGCGTGCAGCGCGGCGACCGCGTGCTCATTTACATGCCGATGATTCCCGAAGCCGTGTTTGCGATGCTCGCCTGCGCGCGCATCGGCGCCATCCATTCGGTGGTGTTCGGCGGCTTTGCCTCGGTGAGCCTCGCACGACGCATTGACGACGCCCGGCCGCGACTCATCGTCAGTGCCGATGCCGGCAGCCGCGGCGGTAAGGTGATCGAATACAAACCGTTGCTGGACCATGCCATCGAACTGGCCGTTGCTGAAGCCAGGCCCGCGCACGTCCTGCTGGTGAACCGCGGCCTTGCGCCCATGAAAACCATGCCGGGCCGCGACGTGCACTGGGCGGAACTGCGCAGCCGCCACCTTGACAGCGCCGCGCCGGTGGAATGGCTGGAATCAAACGAGCCCAGCTACATCCTCTATACCTCGGGCACCACCGGCAAGCCCAAGGGCGTGCAGCGCGATGTCGGCGGCTACGCGGTGGCGCTGGCCGCATCCATGCGCCACATCTACGACTGCAGGCCGGGGGAAACCTATTTCTGCACCAGCGACATCGGCTGGGTGGTGGGGCACTCCTACATCGTCTACGGCCCGCTCATCAACGGCATGACCACCATCCTCTATGAGGGCACGCCGCTGCGGCCCGATCCAGGCATCTTCTGGCAACTGGTGGCAAAGCATCGTCCCGTGGCGATGTTCTCTTCACCCACCGCGATACGCACGCTCAAGCGCTACGACCAGAGCCTGATCCGCCGCCACGACCTCTCCTCGCTGCGCGCCCTCTGGCTGGCCGGCGAGCCGCTGGACGAACCCACGGCCCGCTGGGCGGGCGAATGGCTGGGCTGTCCCATCCGCGACAATTACTGGCAGACCGAAACGGGCTGGCCCATCATGGCCACGCCTGCCGGCGCGAACCCGCATTACGGCAGTGCCGGCCAGCCGGTATTCGGCTACGACGTGCGCCTGGTGAACGAAGAAAACGGCGAACCGCTGGACAATGCCGGCGACTTCAACCACAAGGGCGTGGTGGCCATCGCGCCGCCGCTGCCACCGGGCTGCCTGCAGACCGTGTGGGACGACGACGAGCGCTTCGTGCGCACCTATTTCCACTCCATCCCGGGCAAGCTTCTCTACTCCACCTTCGACTGGGGCACGCGCGACGCTGATGGTTACTGGTACATCCTCGGGCGCTTCGATGACGTGATCAACGTCGCCGGACACCGCCTCGGCACGCGCGAAATCGAGGAATCGATCTGCAGCCATGCCGCGGTGGCCGAATGCGCCGTGGTGGGCGTCCACGATGAAATCAAGGGCCAGGTGGCGGTGGCCTTTGCCGTGCTGCGCAATCCGGACGGCATCAAGGATGCCGCGATGCGCATGGAACTGGAAGGCGCGGTGATGAGACAGGTGCACGACCAGCTCGGTGCGGTGGCGCGGCCGGCGCGCGTGCACTTCGTCACCGGCCTGCCCAAGACCCGCTCCGGCAAGGTGCTGCGGCGAGCCATTCAGGCCATCTGCGAGCGGCGCGATCCGGGCGACCTTACCACCATCGATGATCCGGGGCCGCTTGAACAGGTGCAGCAGGCGCATCTGGGCTGAAAGCGCATGAAGAACGCGGCAACCCTGGCCGCCCTCGTCATGGTATCGGCACTGTCCAACCCTGCTGCCGCGCAGGCGACAACCGACAGCCTCGTCGAGGTGGACACCGGCCGGACGCAGGGGGTGTTCACGAAGACCCCGGTGTTCATCCGCGCCATCCTCGCCAGGCCGGCGCATCCCACCGATACCGCGTTGCTCTACTTCCGCGGCGCGCCGGGCTATGCCAGGATCACGAGCACGGACGACAAGATGCGCAATGCCGGCAGCATCCTGCGTCCCAACCTGCAGTTGCTGGCACGCGAAGGCATCACGCTGGTGGTCATGGATTGCCCCACGGACCAGTGGGGCGGCCCCGCCGATGCCATTCCGGCGAACTGTCTGGACGACTACCGCTCATCGCAAGCGCATGCCGACGATGTACGGGGCATCATGGCAAGGCTGCGCGGCGAATACGGCCTCACGAGGTTCTACATCATGGGGCACAGCGCAGGCACCCTCAGCACGCGCTGGCTGGCGAAGAACCTCGGCAATGAAATCGCCGGCAGCATCCATTCGGCCACGCTCACCCTGCCCAACAGCCGCGGCTTCGGCGCATCGCTCGCAGGCTTTCGCTTTGACACGATTGCCGCGCCGGTGCTGCAGGTGCATCACGAGAACGATGCCTGCAGCTATTCACCCTATGCGGCGGTACAGGCCTATGCCGGGGGAAGCCTGATCACCGTGCGCGGCGGCTCGGGAGCGGGCGATCCCTGCGGCGCCGGGCACTATCATTCCTACCAGGGGCGGGAGGCGGCCGTGGTGAAAGCCATCGTCGACTGGATCAGGACCGGCCGGGTGGAGCGCACGGTCGGCGAATAAGCAGACCGCAAATGGCGGAACAACCGGAAAACGCCATTTCTTTGTGATAATAAATACTTCGTAATATTTCATTTCTATTAATCTAATTATCAGAATTGATAATAATTTCTGATAACGTCTACCCTGCTTCACGACTGTTTCAGTGCCACGTCCGCGAGCGCAGGAATATCCGCGCCGCGAAGGTTTCCGCCACTGACGGCAATTGCAGCCGCGGGCCTGCCGCCATCTGCTTCACCTTCTGCGCCACGGCACAAGAAATCCGAACGAAGCTCCAGCAGGCCACCACGCCCCCGCGCGCCGCCACAAGTAGCACCCCGGCAAATGCCGCTGCGATCGCCTCATTGCGTTCGCGATGGGCGCGCGCCACGAGGTTCTCCAGCAGCCGCGGATCACGGAAAACTGCTTCGTAGCTCAGCGGCAACTCGGGTGCCGTTGCGCCATGCCGGCGCGCTGCCAGCAGCCTTACAACGGGCACGACGGCCGGGCGCAACACATCGACAGCGCGCCAGCCGATGCACAATCCGTCACGTCTCAGGGCCGGCGGCGCCAGCCGCAGATGGGCATCGCCATGCGCATCGAGCAGCACGCGGCCATTCGTGGCCAGCGCCGCTGCGCCGCCAGCGCCCAGCACGATGTCGCGCGCATCGCCCTGCTGGGTCAGGTGGACGACACCCCCGTCGCAATGCAGCGTCCAGCCCAGCGCACGCTGGATGCGCAGCATGCGTCCCTGCGGCAGGCGATAGCTCATCGCCATGCCGCCATCTACATTGATTGCCGTTTCGCTTTCCCTTTCTTCGGTCATGACATGCTCCCGTATCAACTCGCAATCCCCGTGCAGCGGGGCATGGCTGCACATTAGGCAAAGCGCGGGACCTGCGGTGCCACGCCCGGTGCCGCGAAACGCGGGCTGGCACGACGGCCGCGCGCCACTGTATTGGCCGGGATGCGATACAGTTCATGGTCCCGGCACCGCTTCCGTTCGGTTCGGGACGGCGGACGCGGCGCACAATGAACCCGCCACGCGCACAAACGCGCATGCAGATGCCTGCACAGATAACGGGGAGCCCGCATGATCCACCTGGACAGAGATGCCGAAACGCCGTTCACCGACCAGATCGTGATGCAGATCGCGAGCCTGGTGCGTAACGGCCACCTGCCTTCGGGCACGCGCCTGCCGTCGATCCGCAAGATGGCCGGAACACTGACCGTGAGCAGTGCCACGGTGGTGGCCGCCTATGACCGGCTGATCGCGCGCGGACTGATCGAGTCACGCGCCTCTTCGGGCTTTTTCGTGGCGCCGCGCCATCCCGGACTTTCCACGCAGACCCGAGAGGCGGCACCGGAACGCTATGACGCGCTATCCATGATCCGCCGCCTGCTGCAGCCGCAGGACGGCATGTTCCACGCCGGCAGCGGCTTTCTGCCCGAAGCCTGGCTGGAGGACACACTGTCCACACGCCTCCTCGCCCGCGTGGCGCGCAAGGGCAAGCGTGCCTTCGTGAATCCGGGCACAGCCGAAGGCTATGCACCGCTGCGCGCCCAGCTCGCGGTGAAGCTGGGGATGGCTGGCATCCCCGCCCACGCCGACCAGATCCTCATGACCTTTGGCGTCAGCCAGGCCTTCGACCTGATTGCGCGCGCGCTGATCTCACCCGGTGACACCGTGGTGGTCGAGGAGCCGGGTTTCTTCGGGCTCGTTGCCCAGTTGCGCGCCCACGGCGCGCGCATCCTGACCGTGCCACGCCACGACACCGGCCCCGACCCGGCTGCGTTCGAGGAACTGTGCGCAAACTTCCGTCCCAAGCTGTTCTTCACACAGACGCTGATGCATAACCCCACGGGGACCACCACCGAGCCGGCCTGCGCCTCGGAGATCCTGCATATCGCGGCGCGCCATAATGTGCTGATCGTCGAGGACGACATCTACGGCGACCTGTTCCCGGGCGGCCATACCGTGCACCTGGCGCAACTGGACAAGCTGCAGCGCGTGATCTTCGTGTCGAGCTTCTCCAAGGTGCTCAGCCCGAATGTGCGCGTGGGCTACATCGCCGCGCCGCAGGCGCTGTACGAGAGCTTCCTTGAACAGAAACTGCTGTCGGTGATGACCACCTCGGAATTCGACGAGCGGCTGATCTACGAGATGCTCACCGACGGCGGCTATCGCAAGCACATCGAGCGCGTGAAGCAGCGCCTCGCGCGCAACATGCCCGCCGTCGTGCATGGACTGACCGCGGCCGGACTCACAACGCTGGAGCAGGACTATGCGGGCGTATTCGTGTGGGCGAAGCTGCCCGAGGGCATACACACCGAGACCCTGGTACGCGATGCCGCCGAGCACAAGTTCCTGCTGACGCCCGGCGCGCTGTTCTTCCTCGACTGCGAGCATTCGCCCTGGCTGCGCTTCAATGCCGCCTCCGCAAACGACGTGCGGCTGTTCGATTATCTCGGCGGCAGCATCAGCGCGCTGAGGCACAATTCCGTGGCTGCGCCCCGAAGCGAACGCGCAGGCGGGCGGGCCGAACTCATAATTGAAAAACGGAGCACACAACGATAATGGCAACACAATGACATCACCCATCAAGTTGCTCGCCCTGGACGGCGACGGCATCGGCCCCGAGATCATGGTCGCCACGCTCGCGGTGCTGGATGCCGCCGCAAAAGCCTTCGGCCTGAAGATTGAAATCCGGAAAATGGACATCGGCTTTCTCGCGCTGAAGGCCTCCGGCACCACCATGCCGCCCGGTGTGCTGGAGGCGGCAAAGGCGGTCGATGGCGTGGTCCTCGGCCCGGTGCAGCACGATGACTATCCGCCCACGGACAAGGGCGGCGTGAATCCTTCGGGCGTGCTTCGCAAGGAACTCGATCTCTACGCGAACATCCGTCCGGCGCGCACGCGGCCGTATGTGCCCTCCCCGATTACGAAAACATTCGACCTGGTGATCGTGCGCGAGAACACCGAGGGTTTTTACGCCGACCGCACCATGTTCGCCGGCACCGGCGAATTCATGCCCACGCCGGACCTCGCGATGGCGATGCGCAAGGTCACGCGCGAAGGCTCGCGGCGCATTGCGCAGTCCGCCTTCGAGCTGGCGAAGCTCAGGCGCCGCAAGGTGACGGCGATACACAAGGCCAACGTGCTGCGCGTCTCCGACGGCCTGTTCCTCGCCGAAGTGCGCAAGGTGGCAAAGGCCTTTCCCGACGTGGCCTATGACGAGAAGATCGTCGATGCAATGACGGCGCTGCTGATCCGCGACCCGGCACAGTTTGACGTGATCGTCGCGACCAACATGTTCGGCGACATTCTTTCCGACGAAGCCTCGGAACTGGCCGGCAGCCTGGGCATGGCCGCCTCATTGAACGCCGGCACCGATAACGCGGTGGCACAGGCGCAGCACGGCTCGGCGCCCGACATTGCCGGCCGTGACATTGCCAATCCGGTATCGCTGATCGGATCGATGGCCATGCTGCTTCGCTGGCTGGGCGAGCGGCACACATCGCCCGAGCTGTTGAAGGCTGCCGATGCGGTGGAGGCGGCGATCGAGGCGACACTGGAAGATCCGAATACCCGCACCCGCGACCTGGGCGGCACACTGGGGACAAAGGCGTTTGGCGCGGCGGTATGCGCGAAGCTAATCGGTTGACGCAGTCACTCTCCAACTTCACTGGCCATGCGCAATCCTTACTTCTGACGGTAGGCAGAAACGGGCAGGCGCAGCCCAGAAACATCTCTCAGGCATCGGGCCCCTTGGGGCGCCCAGCTTCAAGCGCATGCATCATTGCCCGACGATCCAGCTGCGGAGCCAGAGATTGTATAAAGGAAAGCACATACGCTCGCGGATGAAGATCCGCCCGAATAGAGAAACACACCGAGCGAGGCTCCAGCAGATAGTCCAAATCAATCGCCTCCAAGCCGGGCTCGCGCTGAGGATCGTAGGTATTCCTAGACAGTACCGCGATGCCCAGCCCGGCTTCAACCAGGCTCTTGACGACATCCGCGTTCATGGGCGAGGAGAACACCGACTTGATGGGAAATCCGCTGTCCGAAAATTTCTGCTGTATGCGCGACTGCTCCAGTGAACCGGTGTTGAAGGTAACAAACCGGTACCCGGAAATCTGCTCCAGCGTCGGATTTTTCGTTTCCAGCAATGGATGGCCGCGCGGAACGATGAGGGCCGGCTGCAGCCGGCAACACTCCATCATCAGCAGTTCCGGAAATTGCCGGGTCGGTCGCGTGGTCACGGCTATGTCCGCGTCTCCCGCAGCAACCATGCTGCAAGCGCTGACGGGATCTCCCTCCAACAGGCTCAGGCTGACATTGGGATAACGTTCGACGAATCCGGGAAAAATCGAAGGCAACAGGTACTTGGCTACGGAGAACGTCGCAGCCACCCGCATCAATCCGACCCCCTCCTCTCGAAAATCCCGCGCAACCGTACCGATGTTTTCCGTGGCCCTGAGGGCGGCATTCGCGATATCCACGATGACCCGACCAGGCTCGGTCAGCCCCACGATGCGGCCGCCCTTGCGCACGAAAATATCGATCTTCAGCTCCTCCTCCAGCAGGCGTACCTGCTTGCTGACCCCTGGCTGCGAGGTACACAGTGCCTCGGCCGCACGCGAAATATTGAATTCGTGCGCGACTATCTCTCGGAGGTAACGCAGTTGCTGCAATATCATGGTGACATTCTTTCACGTCTTCGATCATTCAGCGGGCAAATCCCCATTCCGGATCGAGTACGCGACGCGCCCACCAAGCGGTGCAAGAAGCACCAGCAAGTCTCGTAGCCTAATCACATAACTGGCAGGAATCACCCCGAACTATAAGTTCTAGCCGCCCTTGTCGCGGTCAATAGAATGGTCCCATCACTTGAGAATTCTGTATATGGCCTATCGGATCAAGGCGACAACATGATCGGCAACAACCCATGAAGCCATTTGAAGGTATCGTGGTGCTCGACATCACACATGTCCTTGCCGGACCGTTTGCGACCTATCAGCTGGGTGTGCTTGGGGCTGATGTCATCAAGATTGAAAATCCCGACGACTGCGACCAAAGCCGGCATACCGGCTCGGTCCCGGAATTGAACCGGGTCGCCATGGGCACAAACTTTCTGGCCCAGAACTCGAACAAGCGCTGCCTTTCACTCAATCTAAAATCCCCTGAGGGACGCAAAATCCTTCAGCAATTGGTAATTCACGCAGATGTAATGGTAGAAAATTTTCGTGCCAATGCCTTGGAGAGTCTTGGCCTGGGGGCGCAGGCAATGCGCACCTTGAATCCACGCCTGATTTACTGCTCAGTCACGGGCTTCGGTCAGGACGGTCCGCGCGCCAGCCAGACAGCCTATGACCATGCCATCCAGGCCATGTCCGGAATACTCACTGTGACCGGCACTGCCGAGGGCGAAGCAGTGAAGGCGGGCGCCCCAGTGATCGATTACGCCACCGGCATGATGGCGGCCTTCGCCATTGCCAGTGCACTGTTCCAGCGCGAACGCAGCGGCATTGGCCAGACCATTGACCTTTCAATGCTGGATACCGCCTTGCTGTTGCAATCCTCACATATAACCGGCTTCATGGCCTCTGGGAATCCGCCGAAGCGGAGAGGCAATGACCACAACTACGCCAGCCAGAGCCTGTTCGCCACAAAGGATGGCCAGATCATGCTGGCGGCGGGAAACAATCGCGAGCACGCACGCCTTTTCGAAGCACTGGGCCATCCGGAACTGGCCTCACGCGATTATGAGGAACGGGCTGCCACCAACGAAGAAGAGCGCAGGCTACTGGCTGGGATCATGTTGGAAAAGACCGCCCAGGAATGGGAGGACTATCTGCAGGCCCGGCATGTTCCGGCCCTCAGGGTCAGGGGGCTGCCGGAGGCCCTGCGGGACGCCCAACTCGGCGCGCGTACCATCCTGCATCGACATGATCATGTTCCGTGTTTGGACGGACCCGCGACGGTGCCAGTCAGCGCATTCACATTCGAACACGACGGCCCCGGAATTGATGCACCACCGCCGCGTCTTGGTGAGCACAACGAGGAAATCCTCACAAGCCTGGGATACGACGAGACAGCCATCGTAATGCTGAGAGAAGCACGCGTGATTTGAAACAGATCCACTTGCATCCCAGCATCCACTTTGAAACCCGGCCAGGAGAATCGCAATGAGAAAGAGCACTGAACTACTGACGAAAACCGTCCTCATACTCACGCTCGGCCTGATGGCGGCTGGCGCCTGCGCCCAGACCTACCCTTCGCGTCCGATACGCCTGATCATCAATGTTGACCCTGGCGGCGGCTCCGACATACTGGCCCGCCGCCTGTCGCCCGGACTGTCCCAGAATCTCAGCCAGAACGTCGTCGTGGAGAACAAGCCGGGGGCCGCCGGCATCCTTGGTACAAGTGCCGCCGCTGCTGCAGCACCGGATGGCTACACGCTTACGATGATCTCCAGCAGCCACACTTCCAATGCGCCACTGCATAAGTCGCTTCCCTATGACCCGGTCAATTCGTTTTCGCCTGTAATTCTTTACGCGATGTCGCCGCAGGTTCTCCTGGTGCAACCAGATGCCCCGTTTAAGACAATCAAGGATTTGATCGCCTACTCCAAGTCAAATCCGGAAAAACTGAACATGGGATCTTCAGGCACCGGCAGCACACCGCATCTTTCAGGAGAACTGCTGAAAATGATGTCTGGCATAAACTTTACCCATATCCCCTATAAGGGCGGCGGGCCGGCCATGGCATCGCTGATGGCTGGACAACTTGATTTACTGTTCGTCGTCACGCAGACCGCCAAACCGCAGGTTGCCGCAGGAAAAGTCCGGATTCTCGGGGCTGCGAGCGCCCAACGGCTAAAGGCTTTTCCCGATGTGCCTACCATCGCCGAATCCGGGGTAACCGGCTATGAGGCCTCCAACTGGGCAGGCGTGCTGGCACCGGCACGGACCCCGGCAGGCATCGTGCAAATACTGCACGATGCGGTACTTAAAACCACCAATTCCAGAGAAATCAGTGACTGGATGGAGCAACAGGGACTGGAGCCGGTAGATATCGGTCCGGAGGAATTTCGCAAGGTATTGCAATCGGAAATCACCAAGTGGACTAGGGTCGTGAAGGCCGCCAATATCCCGATCGAGTAAATCGACAGTCACTAGAACCAATTTATTCGCAAGGATGGAAAATGAAACCATGGCACGGAATAATTAGCAACGCCGAAGAACAAGTCTATGACACTGCCGGTTTCGGACGACCATCGGGCTTGGGATATCGGCCCGCCCTGCTCATCATTGACATCCAGTACCGCACCGTGGGCACGGTGCCGCGATCAATCCATCAGGCCATGCAGGAGTTCCCGACCAGTTGCGGCCAGGTGGGATGGGATGCTGTCGCACACATTGCACCGCTGCTGGATATGTTCCGGAAAAAAAACTGGCCCGTGCTCTATCCACATGTCGCTCCAAAACTGCCTTCGGATGGAGGGCGACTCGCGGAAAAAGTACCTGCCATCATGAGCATTCCCCCGCATGGCTACGAATTTGTTCGCGAAATTGCACCACTGGAAAGGGACATACTGTTACCCAAGAAGCACCCCAGCGCCTTCTTTGGAACGCCCCTTGCCAGCCACCTGATCGCACTCGGAGCCGACACTCTGATCATGACAGGCTGCACTACCAGCGGCTGCATTCGTGCCAGCGTGGTCGATGCCTTTTCCCTTAATTTCAAGGTAGTAATACCGCAGGAGTGTGTCTATGACCGCGGGCAGGTTTCCCATGCAGTCAACCTGTTCGACATGTCACAAAAATACGCAGACGTGATGGAAACCGACAAACTGCTCTCATCCCTCGGATTGCTGCAAGCTCAGCCCTGAAGCCGGATGTATACGGCGGCGCGCGAAGCTGGCTTAGCTGATACTTAAACATGGAATGAGGCGGAATAGCATCATCCCGCCTGCTGTTCACTCCCCTGAAGGTCCGAATCACCAACCATAGGGGGAAGACCATGACTCACCAGAACGTAATTTCCGCTCTCATTGCAACTTCACTTCTGGCCGTCCTTGCAGCTTGTGCCGGCATGCCGTCCTCTTCGGCACCGGTGAAATTCAGCGGGGGCACGCTGGTCAACACTGCGGGCATGACGCTGTATTCCTACGACAGGGACACCGGCGGCAAGAGCGCCTGCTCCGGCGCATGCGCAGCGATCTGGCCACCACTGAAAGCCGCAGCTGAAGACAAGGGCGGCGGCGATTTCTCGATCATCGCGCGCGACGACGGTTCGCGCCAATGGGCTTACGATGGCAAACCGCTTTATCTGTGGAGCAAGGATGCCAAGCCGGGCGACAAGACCGGCGACGGCTTCAACAAGGTCTGGCATGTGGTGGGCCAGCCTGAAATTCCGGCAAATCTGGGCGGATACTAAAGCGCTGTACGCAATTAAAAAGCCCCGGCGGGAATACCCACCGGGGCTTTCACGACCGCAAAGCCCTCTTTGCTGGCGCCCTGCTTCAGCGCCGCGGCTGCCAGAGTACCAGCCGGGCCTCCAGGCGCAGCAGGCTTTCATTCAGCATCAGACCCACCACCGCCAGCACCATGATCACCGCAAAAACGCGATCGGTCTGGAAGGTCTGTGCGGCATTGCTGATCAGGTAGCCCAGTCCCGAACTGGATGAAAACAGCTCGCCGACGATCACCCCGACGAGCCCCAGCGCCGCGGACTGGCGCAATCCGGTGAGAATGAAAGGGACCGCACCGGGTATCGCCACCGTCCAGAGCAACTGCCTGTCATCGGCCCCGAATGACCGCGCCATGCGAATCAGGGTCGCGTCGGCACTGCGTATGCCGCTGATGGTGTTGAGCAGCAGGGGAAAGAACGCGAGCAGGCCCACCAGAATAGCCTTGTAGGTCAGCCCGAATCCGAACCAGAGCAGCAGCAGGGGCATGAGCGCACTGCGGGGTATGGCATAAAGCGCCGAGAAGAACGGCTCAAGCGCGTCGCGCAAGAGACGGTACCAGCCCATGGAAACACCCAACAGCAACGCGCTGACCACCGATATTCCCCAACCCACCGCGAAGCCCGTCGCCGTGGCCTGCACGTGCATCCAGAAGACCGGGTCGACCAGCATCCGCAGCAGCATGCTCACCACCCGCGTGGGAGAACTGCTGAAGCGCGGATCTATCCAGCCAACCCGGCTGCTCAACTCCCATGCCAGCAGGAACAGCACGATGAATCCGCCACCGAGCATCAGTCGATGCCAGCGTGCGCCCTCGCCGCGCTTTGGTGCACGCGGCCTGGCCGGCACAAGTCCCTCCTGCGGCGCAGTCCCGATGACCAAAGCCATTACCGCACCTCCTTTTGTTGCTGTCCCTGGAGCATCCGCCAGATGCCCAGTTCAATGGCGGTGAAAGCGGCCTCGCGCTTGATCTCCGGCGTGCGCGGCCTTGGCAGATCGATTTGCACCACATCCTGGACACGACCCGGCCGGGCAGAGAGCACATACACCCGGTCGGCAAGGTAGACGGCCTCTTCAATGTCGTGCGTGACGAATATCACCGTCTTGCGATCGCGCTCCCAGATTGCCAGCAACTCAGTCTGCATCAGTTCGCGCGTCTGCGCATCCAGTGCGCCAAAGGGCTCGTCCATCAGCAGAATCCGCGGCTGGGTGGCGAGTGCCCTGGCCAGGTTGACACGCTGGCGCATTCCCCCGGAAAGCTCGAACGGATAGTGCGCCTCAAAGCCGCGCAGGCCGACAAGATCAATCAGGGATTCGACGCGCGCATGGGCAACGTCGGGGGCCGGACGGCGCTGGATGTCCATGCCATAGAGAATGTTGCCATGCACCGTGCGCCAGGGCAGCAACGAAGGATCCTGGAAAACCACGGCACGCTCGCGGCCCGGCCCACTGACAGCCGCGCCATCGAGAAGCAGGCTGCCACCTTCATGGGGAATGAGGCCGGCCACGCAATGCAGCAGGGTTGATTTCCCGCAACCACTGGGGCCGACGATGGCAATGAATTCGCCATCGCCCGCATCAACCGTGATGCGATCCAGCGCCACGGTCTCACCGCCACGATGCGAGTCGTAGATTTTGGTAAGCCCTCTTACCGCCAGCCCCTGCCGGAATGTCGATCCTGCAGTAGCCGCCTCAGGCATGACCACGCTCATTTGCGCGTTTTCAGGACTTCGCGCAGCAGGGTGAAGTTCCATACCTGGGAGAGCGGGATATTGTCGGTATTGCCCTGTCCCTTCTTGGTGGACTCAAGCGTGATCTTCAATGCTTCGTCGCTGGACAGGCCATCCTGGGGCATGTCGCGCGCTATCGTGGCATACGCCTCCTCTGCGCTGCCGCGGTTGTACTTCATGACGCGCATCGTGTACTCGATGACACCGTCACGATTGCTTCGCAGGCTGGCCAGCGTTTCCAGCGTCGCCCTGATCATGCGCGTGACCGTCTGGGAGCGCTCGGCAATGATCTTGTCGGTCGTACCGACAATCGCCACCGGGCCGCCGGGAATGAATTGGCCGATGCGCAGCACTTCATGCAGGCCGAGTTCCTCCGACAGGCTGCGGGAAGCGGGGAAACTGGCGAAGGCGTCGGCCTCACCGCGCTTGACGAGTTCAAGATTGACCATCGGCGCGCCGCGGCTGACGACCCAGGTGACCTCCCTGTCCGGATCGACGCCATTGCGCCGCAGGACATCCTTGAGACTGTCGTAGGGCGCAATGATGCGTTTGCCGCGCAGGTCCTGAATGGACTTGATGGCCGGGCCGGCATAGACGCCGAGGTTGTCATTGGCGGTAACCATCACCGCCTTGAGCGGGAGGCCACGTGTCGCCGCCTGCTGGAGTTGCACGCCATGGGTGATGAACTGCACCTGGCCGCTGACCAGTGCGGCCACCGGGTCGGCAACGTTGTCGATGATCTGCAGGTCGATGCCGTATTTTTCGAAGATGCCCTTTTCCTTGCCCCAGTAGGCCCAGATATGGTTGACCGAAGTACGGTTGGCGGCAACGCTGATCGTCTCGCGTTGCGCCTGTGCGCCTGCGGGGGCGATCAGAATGAACAATGCCGGAAGGGCAATCGCGAGGGCAAGAATGCGCTTCAGGAAGGTGGAAGCCGAAGGGAGTTTCATGGGTTGTGCTCTTTCAATTGCGGTAAGTACAAAAAATCAGGCTGCGGGCGCGGCAATGGCGGCCGGCTCCGGAATGATCTCGAACTCAGAGTCGATCTGCGCCACGTGCGACAAAGTTGCCGCAATGGAGCAGGTGCCATGACAGGCTGCGAGCGCCGCGCCCACTTTCTCGGGATCCAGCGCGGGACCGCTGAGGCGAAACAGCATCCGGATATGCCGGAACACCTGCGGCGGCTTGGTGTCCAGCGTGCCATCGACCCTCATGCTGAGGGAGGAAATCTTCTGCCCTGCATCGCGCATGCCGGCCAGGAAGCTGGTTCCGGCGCAGCCGGCCAGTGCAATCAGCAGCAGATCACGCGCAGCAAAACCCAGGTCGCCGCCGGGTATGCCCATCTTGTTGGCCATGTCGACGGGCACTTCGAAGCCCTTGACGTCCCTGCCCTGGAACAATGCCCGGTCCGGATTGACGGCAACGTCCACCGAACGCAGCAACTTGGCATTGCCGGTATTGCTGATCTGATTGCTCATGCTGCAAGCCCCTCTTCAGTAATGGTTGAAACGGTTTTTGAAATCCGGCGAAGCGTGCAGGGATAGGCCTTCAGCGGCACCGATCCGGAGATCGGGTCCAGCACGTCGTTGGTCATGATCAGGTTGATGTTGGCCCCGGTACCCGAGAACGGATCCTGTCCGGGCAATCCCAGTTCTTCGCAGGAATCCCACCAGCCGGTCTGCGTCGCCACGATGCCGGGGTTGATCACATCCGTGAGGCGCGCCTCAAGCGTGATTTCTCCGGCATGGGTCCGGAGGGCAATGGTCTCGCCGTTGGTGATGCCAAAAGCGCCTGCCGTCTCGGGATGGATCTCGATATAGGGCCGCGGCGCCCGTGCACGCAGCGCCGGTATGCCTCGCCCCTGGCTGTGGCAGTACTCGATCAGCTTGTGCGAGGTGAGTGTCAGCGGAAATTCCGCGCCCCCGGCATAACGCTCCTGCACCGACGGCAGCGGATCGTAACCGTGTGCAAGGAACGCCTGGGCATAGATCTCGATCTTGCGACTGGGCGTCTTCATGCCCTGCACTTCGCCGGAAGCGCCCTTGCGCGCATATTTGCGATACGCCTGTTTCACCTCAAGGGTAATGCCCCCGGGCTGTGCCTTGACATCCTCCAGCGTGAGCCCGGTGCGGGACAACATGTGGCGGAACAAGGTATCCAGATCGCCGTTCCAGAAATGCTCCCCCAGGCCAAGCGCGACTGCCAGATCGAGGATGATCTGCAGATCGGGCCTGGATTCGTGCTGCGGAGGGATCGCGGCGGAACGATATTGCACATGCGCCATGGTGTCCGGGCCGCCACCGAAGTTGAGGGACAGGAAAGGCGCCTCCCAGGGGGTGGTTGTGGGAAGCAGGATATCGGCCGTTTCGGCCGAAGGGGTGATGAAGAGATCGGCATGCACCTGGAATTCGAGCGCCTCGAGCGCGCGCCGCCCCCTTGCGGTATCGCCATTCTGAATCAGCAGATTCCCGCCAAATGCGATCAGTGCCCTCGGGCGGTAAGGTCCCTCCCCCAGCACCGCATCATAGAAGTTGTAGGCCTGTACCACCCTGCGCGCCGCGCTCAGCGGACGTGCGGCGAAGCCCAGCCGTTTGGCGGACTGCGCCTTGTCGAGCAACTCGTTGCCATCCACTTTTGCAGAAGGCGGCCCCGAGAAGGAGACATTGCCGCCCTCGGCATCGAACCAGCCCGTCAGCGCATAAAGTATGCACAGCGCGCGGTTGGTCTGTGCCGTATCGACATGCTGCTCAACCCCGTTGTAGGTGTAATAGCTCAGGGGGCCGCCTGAACCGATGTCCCTGGCGAATTCCTCGATTTGCCCGACCGACAGTTCCGTCAATTCCGCAACACGCGCCGGCGCATAGGCAGCCACGCGTTCCTTCAGCAGCGAAAAGGCTGAGCGCACCCGCACGGAGCCATGCCCGGTCAGGCTGATCTGCACATCCACGTCCAGGGCCGGCTCGATGCCCCATTCGGCCGGATCACGACCGACGTCTATCGTCACCGGTCTGTTCGTGCGTGCGTCGAGCACGACATAGCCATCGGCCGCTTCCGCCCCGATGTCACGCCCCCGCAGCAACTCGCCATTCAGCGGCGATACGAGAAAGGGAGCATTGGTCCATTGCCTCACGAATGGCGCGTCATACAAACCATCGCGCAGCAGGATGTGGATGAGTCCCAGGGCCAGGGCCGTATCCGAGCCGGGGCGCAATCGCACCCACATGTCGGCCCGCTCCACCGTTTCAGTGCGACGGGGATCGACCACAATGAGCTTCGCGCCGTTTTTCTGGCCCTTGTGAATGCGCAGCCAGTTCTGGATATGGGAACTTGCCGGATTGTGGCCCCAGATCAGGATGGTCTTCGATGCCTCGAAATGCGGCGTAGGCAATCCGGTGCCATAGGTATATTTCGAGCCGGCTTCGCGCCCCCACTGGCAGATATGGGATGTCGCGATGACATTGGGGCTTCCATAGGCGCGAGCCAGCCGCTCCAGGAATTTCGCCCAGTCGGTGGCCTGGCTGCCACCTGGCGCAGGACGCAGGAAAGCTACAGCCTCCGCACCCGACTCAGCCTTGATCGTCGTCATGCGCGCAGCAATGGTCGAGATCGCCTCCTCCCAGGAAATCGGCACGAAGCCGGGATCGCGTGAGGACTTGGGTTGCGTGCGCTTCATGGGCGTGCGAATGCGCTTGGCGCTGTGAGCGACCTCCGGTCCGGCCCCGCCTTTGACGCAGAAACCGCGATTGGGATGATCGCGATCAGGACGGACCGCCACCAGGCGCTCGCCATCCACCGTCGCGATGGTGCCGCACTTGGATTTGCAGTGCGCGCAATACCCTCGAATTTCGTTCATGCCCACCTTCCGTTCCGCCTTGCGAATGGTTGTGCCGTGCCAATGCAAGCACACCGTGGATGTTTTGCCATGGACAAGCGACGCGCGGCCGGTCCATGCAAAAGCGCTCAGTTACTGGCAGAAGCGGACGGCACGCATCCGCTGGGAGGTCTTACGAAGGAGGGTGAAGCAGTGAATCCGCACGCAGGCTGCCGGCGAATGCGACAGTGTCTGGATTTTCACGAAGAGTGATGCGCGCGATCATCATTTGAGTCAATGGAAAACACCTGATTGGTGTGCGCGAAGTCTAACATACCAAACCGCTCGCCAGCATTGGCTGGCGCCCCTGCAGCGCAATCGAGAATGGTTCTCTCGAAACCTGTTTCAGGCACCGATCGGTGCCGTAACTGAATGCCAGGTCTGAGACAAAACCACCAGCCGATAGCAGCCGAATTGCCAAAATGAAAAAGCCCCGACAGCCTGACCGTCGGGGCCTCTTCGTCGTTCAGAAAAATTACTTCAAAGCGGATTTGAGCAGCTTGCCCATCTCGGCCGGATTGCGCGTCACCTTGATGCCGCACTCTTCCATGATCCCGAGTTTTTCCTGGGCCGTGCCCTTGCCACCGGAGATGATGGCACCCGCATGTCCCATGCGCTTGCCTTCAGGCGCGGTGACACCGGCGATGAAGCCCACCACCGGCTTCTTCATGTTCGCCTTGACCCAGTAGGCCGCCGTCTCTTCGTCCGAGCCGCCGATTTCGCCGACCATGATGACGGCGTCGGTTTCCGGATCATCGTTGAACATCTTCAGCACATCAATGTGCTTGAGGCCGTTCACCGGGTCGCCGCCGGTGCCGACGCAGGACGACTGGCCAAGGCCGAGTTCCATGAGCTGGCCGACGGCTTCATAGGTCAGCGTGCCGGAACGCGATACCACGCCAATGCGGCCCTTCTTGTGGATATGGCCGGGCATGATGCCGATCTTCACTTCGTCCGGTGTGATCACGCCGGGGCAATTCGGCCCGACCAGCAGCGTCTTCTTGCCGATCATCTTGTACTTGGTGTTGATCATGTCGCGCACCGGGATGCCTTCGGTGATGCAGATCACCAGCTCGATGCCGGCCTCCACAGCCTCGTCGATGGCGCCCGCTGCAAAGGGCGGCGGCACATAGATGACGCTGACGTTCGCACCGGTCTGCTTGCGCGCCTCGGCCACCGTGCCGAAAATCGGGATGTCGTCGAACTTCTCGCCGGCCTTTTTCGGATTGACGCCGGCCACATAGCATTGCTTGCCATTGGCATAGGCGACGCCGGCACGGGTATGGAACTGCCCGGTGTTGCCGGTGATGCCCTGGGTGATGATGCGGCTGTTCTTGTTGATGAGAATCGACATGTCAGTTTGCTCCCTTCGCGGCGGCGACGATTTTCTGCGCCGCTTCGGCCATGTTCGCGGCCGAGATGATGGGCAGCCCTGAGTCGGCCAGCATCTTCCTGCCAAGTTCTTCATTCGTGCCCTTCATGCGCACCACCAGCGGTACCTTCAGCTGCACTGCCTTGGAGGCGGTGATCACGCCCTCGGCAATGGTGTCGCATTTCATGATGCCGCCGAAGATGTTCACCAGGATCGCCTTCAGGCCGGGGTTCTTCAGCATGATCTTGAACGCCTCGGTCACCTTCTTCGCGTCAGCGCCACCACCCACATCGAGGAAGTTCGCCGGCTCGCCGCCGTAGAGCTTGATCACATCCATGGTGGCCATGGCCAGGCCCGCGCCATTCACCAGGCAGCCGATGTTGCCGTCGAGCGAGATGTAAGACAGACCGAATTTGGATGCTTCGATTTCGGCGGGATCCTCTTCGTCGAGGTCGCGTAATTCAACGAGATCGGGATGGCGGAACAGCGCGTTGTCGTCGAAATTGATTTTGGCGTCGAGCGCGATGACCTTGCCATCTCCGGCCAGGATCAGCGGATTGATTTCGGCCAGGCTGGAATCGGTTTCCAGGAAAGCCTGATACAGCGCCTTGAAGATGGCCCGCGCCTGCGGAATGGATGCGGCCGGAACGCCGATTTTCGCAGCGACATCATCGGCTTCGGCATCCTTCAGCCCCGTACCCGGATCGATGAACACCTTGTGGATTTTTTCCGGCGTGTGCGCGGCGACTTCCTCGATGTCCATGCCGCCCTCGGAACTGGCCATGAGCGCGACGCGCTGCGTGACGCGGTCCACCACCATCCCCAGGTAGAGTTCCTTCTTGATGTCGGCGCCTTCCTCGATCAGCAGGCGGCGCACCTTCTGGCCCTCGGGCCCGGTCTGGTGGGTGATGAGCTGCATGCCGAGAATCTGGCTCGAGAAAGCCTTCACCTCGTCCAGCGACTTGGCCACCTTGACGCCACCGCCCTTGCCGCGACCACCGGCATGGATCTGCGCCTTGACCACCCACACCTTGCCACCGAGCGTCTGGGCGGCCTTGACCGCCTCATCCACGGAGAAGCACGGCACTCCGCGCGGCGTGGGGACGCCGAACTTGCGCAGCAATTCCTTGGCCTGATATTCATGAACTTTCACTGTTTGCCACTCCCTGAATGCGGTATTGACGAAAATTGAACGAGGCGCAATGGACCAACTTGCGAGCGTTCAAATATTAGCACAGGGGACACCCCGAACTTCCCCGCACCTCCCTCTCAAAAAGGGGCTGAAAACGGGAATCGCAGGCAAAAAAAAGCCCAACCACGCGGGCTGGGCCTCTTTTCCGGCGAATTTGGTGGTTATTCCGGCTTGATGTTCGCCGCCTTCACCACTTTCCCCCATTTCGCGATCTCCGACTTCAGGTAGGCCCCGTACTCCTCCGGATTCATCAACGCCGGCTCCGCGCCCTGGGACAGCAGGTAGGCCTTCATGTCCGGCGCCGCCATCATCTTTGCGGTGTCGTCATACAGTCGCTTGATGATGGGTTGCGGCGTCCTGGCAGCGACATTGAGGCCGATCCACGACGAAACCTCGAAGTCCGGCAGGCCCTGTTCGATGAATGTCGCCAGTTCCGGCATCAGCTCGGAACGCTTCAGCGCGGCCGATCCAAGAGCGCGAACCTTGCCGGCCTTGATCTGCGGCATCATCGCCGAGAACCCGGAGCAATACATCTGCACCTGCCCGCCAAGCAGATCAGTCACGACCAGCGCGCCGCCCTTGTAAGGCACATGCACGATGTCAACGCCCGCCAGATATTTCATCAGTTCGATGCACAGTTGCGGCGTGCCGCCGCTGCCAGTCGACCCGTAATTCAACTGGCCGGGCCTGGCTTTTGCCAGTGCAATCAGCTCCTTCACATTCTTGACTGGAACCGACGGGTTGATGGTGATCATGTAGGGGACCTTCGCCACCAGCGCCACGGGCGCAAGGTCCTTGACGGTGTCGTAGCCCATGTCGGAGTAGACACTGGGGCTGATCGCCATGGGACCGTTGATGCCGAGCAGGACGTTGTAGCCGTCCGGTGCCGACTTCGCCACAAACTCGCCGCCGAGGTTGCCTGCAACTCCAGGCTTGTTATCGACCACGACCTGCTGCCCGAGCAACGGGGTGAGCTTCTGGGCCAGCACGCGGCCGATGATATCGTTGCTGCTGGCACCCGCCACAAAGGGGATGACGAGGTGTATGGGCTTCGTGGGATAGGCCTGCGCCAGCGCCGCAGTCGGCAATGCCGACGCAGCCGCAACCCCAATGATGCCCGCGCCGATGGCAAAGAAATTCCTGACCATGTTTGTCTCCCCCGTCATGAGTTGAACCACCTTCGACGCTCCTCGTTCATTGACTGTGCTGGCGTCGTATCGGCGCATTTTAGCCCTGAATCCGCAATCCCCGCGCTGCCGTGATGGAAAGAACACATGCATTGAAAACTGCAATGCGGAACAAAATCCTCTAGCATTGCCGGCGGCATACGAACGACATACCAATAACAACCCGCCCGGGGGAAAACATGAAGTATGTGCTCGCGCTGGACCAGGGGACAACGAGCTCGCGCGCCATCCTGTTTGACCGGCATGGCAGCGTGCAGGCGATGGCGCAAAAGGAATTCCGGCAGATATTTCCACAACCCGGCTGGGTCGAGCATGACCCGGAGGAAATCTGGCGCACCCAGATCGCCTGCGCGCGACGCGCTCTCGCCAAAGCAGGCATTACGGCCGGTGAGGTCTCGGCAATCGGCATCACGAACCAGCGCGAGACCACAATCGTGTGGGACCGCCGCAGCGGACAGGCGGTGCACAAGGCCATCGTCTGGCAGGACCGGCGCAC
>CAIYPG010000097.1 GCA_903928055.1 uncultured beta proteobacterium
ATTCAAGACGCTCAAGGAAGGCCAGAAGGTTCAGTTCGAAGTTACCCAGGGACCGAAAGGCAAGCAGGCCTCGAACATACAGGCCCCGTAAAGATACGAGACGCGAAATTCCTTGAAACGGGCGCCATGGCGCCCGTTTTTGTTTTCGGGCGGCTGGTTTCGCCATGTCCGGAAAAAGGTCGCAGTCGCGCTTTTTTTAATCGGTGCTGACCGATGTGCGGCATCCGTGCGCATTTTGCTGCGCAGGGCAGACTTGGAGCTTCGGCGAGCGCTTGAGCAGCGCGGTTTGTGTGGTGCGAAGAGGGTGGGTCATCGTTGCCCGTATGACTGATCCCTTGGGAATGCCACTCATTTCGCAGGAGCGACGGGCGGGTCAGCGGTGTGCAGTTGCTGAGCAAATCCCGCTAATTTATTGTTCCTGAAACACAAAAATGCGGCAGTGGTTTGATCGTCGCAAGGCTTTTGATTAGAATGCCCTCTGCCAAGGTCGGGTGGCAGGGAATGTCAACCACCTGAAAGCCAGGGCGTTATAGGGAGTGACTGGTTGCCAAGACTGGTCGATCCTAAAATATTGCTTCATCACAGAGAGAGGAAAATCATGCAAAAGCTGCTCGCCATTGTTCTGGCCGCCATGTTCGCCGCCGTTTCTTTCAACGCCGTTGCCCAAGCCAAGGACGAAAAGAAAGCCGAAGCCAAGAAGGACGACAAGAAGGCTGAAGCCAAGAAAGACGACAAGAAGAAGTAATTCGTCATCAGACGAATCGCCTCAGAAGGCAGGGCTAGTCCCTGCCTTTTTTACTTTTTGACGCAGGAATAGCCATGTTCAGTCCGAGGTTTTTTTCACGCTCAGCAATGTCCGCGCTTGCGGCCACAGCCTTTGCTGTATCGGCGGTGCTGGCTCAGGCGCCGCAGATGCCCGTGGTCACGCTTTCTGCCGGAATGTATCTGGTGCGCGCGGAAGTGGCATTTACCGACGAAGGACGCATGCAGGGCCTCATGTTCCGCAAGTCCCTCGGACCGAATCAGGGAATGCTGTTCATGTTCACCGAGGATGATCGGCACTGCATGTGGATGAAGAACACCCTTATCCCGCTGTCTGTTGCATTTATTGACGCAAAGGGGCGCATCGTCAGCATTCATGAAATGGAACCGCAGACTGAGACGTCACATTGTGCGGCGGCACCGGCGCGCTATGCGCTGGAGATGAGCAAAGGCTGGTTCAAGAGCAAGGGAATATCCGCCGGCAGCGAACTGCGTGGCATCGACAAGGCGCCACCCGCCCGGTAGGCCTGGTCTTCCCGGCGGCACCAAAACAAAAGGGCCCTGCGGGGCCCTTTTGATTGCAGCAGCAGCGCGATGTTGTTACAGGCCGCCGTTCTGCTGTGCCACCATGCAGTACAGCATGGGGATGGAGAACATGGTGTTGAAGCGCGAGGCCAGCATGGCCATGCGCGCAGCCTTGGCTTTGGCATCGGCTTCAACCTGCACGATTCCCAGGGCTTTCTTCTGGTTCGGCCAGATGATGAACCAGACGTTGAACGCCATGATCAGCCCGAGCCACATGCCGATTGCGATGGCAGTGAAGGGGCGGGCGAAGGTGAACAGGTTGCCCACATAGCCGTTCATGGTGGCAAGCAGCAGCCCCGTGACAATCGTGGACAGCGCGGCCCACCGGAACCAGAACAGTGCGGCTGGCGCGATGACCTTGCCAATGGCGGGCTTTTGCTCATCTGGAATCTTCGGCATGGAGGGCATCTGCACGAAGTTGAAGTACCACAGCAGGCCGATCCACATCACACCCGAGAGAACGTGGAACCAGCGCATCACGAATGCGCCCCAAGCGTGATCCATATTGACGCCGCTGCCGACCGTGGCGGCCAGGATGATTACAAGAACGACGCCGGCGGTAACAGTGCGTCCCAGGGATTGGAATATCGCGCCCATCACATGGACTCCTTCGTTGTAGGTTGGTCTTTGGCCGGCAGCAGGGGCTGTCCGCTCAACAAGCAATTCGCCACGCTGTTCAAATCTCGCGTCATGTAATGCGAATCAATTATGAGTTTAGCATAAAGGCCGTGCCGGTTTAGGGGCACATCCTCGTGCGGTAACCTCAGCGCGGCTGCTCGACGCGAACTTTCGCGCCGCCCAGGGCAAAGCGGATGTCGAGCGCATCACCCTGTGACAGCGTGTCTCCACGCATTATCACGTCGCCCGCAGCATTGCGAACCACGCTGTAGCCGCGTGCCAGCACACGATCGGGATTGAGATGTTCCAGGCTGGTGGTGAGCGATGCCAGCCGCAGTCTGCCGGTTGCGACGCGGCTTTCCGCTGCGATTCGCAATCGTGCCGTCAGGGCGTCCACCCGCGCCTGTTGCGCCGGCGGTGCGGGCAGCAGGATGCGGCTGCGATGCAGCAATCCCGCCAGCCGCCAACCCAGGTTGTCGAATCGTCCGCCGATGGCCCGACCCAGGCGTTCGCTCAGTTGGCGCAGCCGGTCCTGTTGCGTCAGCAGTCGTTGTCCCGGATGTTCCAGACGCCGCGAGATTGCATCGAGGCGTTGCATGCGTCCTTCGATGTCGCGAAGGGTGCGCTGGGACAGGCGGTGGGCGACCATCTCCAATCGGTGAAGCAGGGCGGCCCGATCCGGGCTGGCCAGTTCTGCCGCCGCTGTCGGCGTGGGCGCGCGGCGGTCGGCGGCAAAGTCGGCGATCGTGAAATCGGTTTCGTGGCCGACGCCGCTGATGACGGGGATCGGGCAGAGGCGAATGGCGCGCGCCACCGCCTCTTCGTTGAATGCCCACAAGTCCTCGATGCTGCCACCGCCGCGCGCCAGGATCAGCACATCGCATTCGTCTCGGGCGCCGGCAGTGCGCAAAGCGGCGGCAATCTTCGCGCCGGCCTCAGCGCCCTGTACCGGAACAGGATAGATCACGATGGTGATCGCCGGATTGCGGCGCGCCAGCGTCGTCAGTATGTCGCGCAAAGCGGCGGCCTTCAGCGAAGTAATGATGCCGATGCTCCGCGGATATGCCGGAAGCGGGCGTTTGGCATCCTCGGCAAACAGTCCTTCCGCCGCGAGCTTGTCGCGCAGCCGCATGAATTGCTCATACAGGGCGCCCGAACCCGCGCGCCGCATGTTTTCAATGGTCAACTGGAATTCACCGCGCGCCTCGTACATCGTGACAAGGGCCTGCGCTTCCACCTGCATGCCGTCCCTGGGTTGCCACTCAAGGTGCATGTTGCGGTTGCGGAACATCACGCACCGGACCTGTGCCTGCGCATCTTTCAGCACGAAGTAGGCGTGTCCGGAGCGGGCCAGCACGAAGTTGGAAATTTCCCCGCCAACCCAGAGCAGTGGATAGCGGTGTTCAAGCAGATCACGGACGCTGCGATTGAGTGCCGAGACGGTTAAAACGCCAGAGGAGGGCCCTTTGGATTCCCGCGCCAGTTCTGGGTTTTCAGGCATCGGTCGATTTTAACCTATCCACAATCGGGGCCGGCCTGGCGAATCCTCTATGAGCGCTTCAGGTCAACTGCGAAGGGGTGATTATAAGCTTATGATTTAAATGTAAAAACACCTAAGTTTATTTTTTCATCATAGTGTAAAAAACCCTTATGAGCAGATGACTTACGTGCGCTTTCAAGGAACTGTTCACATCCTTATCCACAGCATCTGTGGATAAGAAATGGAACCGCTGCTGTTCATCATCTGTCCGAAATTTGTTGGAGACATGACCAATGTCCGGTGTGCTGCGAAGTGTTGGCCGGGCGTCATGCGATACAGCCTCGCTGTTGATTCTCAAGGTGATTCCCCGAGCGCTTTTCCTTGCCGAATCGACGCGTGCAAGCTAAAGTGGCGGCGGCTTTTCGACGTCGCATTTCTCGATGTCGCGTGTTTTTGCAAAGGAGCAGTATTTGTTCGCCATTATTCAGGCAGCGGGTTGGCCGATCTGGCCGCTCCTCATCGCCTCCATCATCGCCGTCGCCCTGATCATCGAGCGACTGATTATGCTCCGCAAGGACCGTATCGTTCCCAATGGATTGCTTGGCAAGGCCGTCGCCATTTATGAGAAGCAGGGCATCACCGAGGAGTTGATCGTCAAGCTGGGCCAGGATTCGCCGCTGGGCCAGGTCCTTGCAGCGGGTTTGCGCAACGCAAAGAGCTCGCGGTATGTCATGAAGGAGTCCATCGAGGAAGCCGGCCGCGCGGTGACGCACGAGCTTGAGCGCTTTTTGACGACACTTGGCACGATTGCCTCCATCAGCCCGCTGATGGGCCTGTTCGGAACGGTGGTGGGCATGATCGAGATTTTCGGTTCCCAGGCCCCGACCGGCACGAATCCGCAGGTGCTGGCGCACGGCATTTCCGTGGCCCTGTACAACACCGGTTTTGGCCTGGTGATCGCGATTCCGGCGACGATTTTCTTCCGCCATTTCCGGGGCAAGGTCGAAAGCTTTGTCGTAGAGATGGAGCAGCAGGCCTCCAAGCTGGTCGACATCGTGCACGGCGAGCGGCACGACTATCCGGCGCCGGAAACGCAGTCGTGACTGGTAAGCGCCCGAGCCCGGGACACGCATGAATTTTCGCAGCAACCGCAAGGAAGATCCGGAGATCAACCTGATCCCGCTGATCGACGTTCTGCTGGTGATCATCATTTTCCTGATGCTTACCACCACCTATTCGCGTTTCGCCGAACTGCAGATCCAGCTTCCCACTGCCGCCGCAGAAAAGCAGCTTGAGCGCCCGAATGAAATCAGCATCGTGGTCAGCGCCACCGGGCAATACCTGGTCAATCGCCGGCCGGTGGTATTCCGGGACGTCCCCACGCTGGCCGACGAACTGCGCCGCGCCGGCGCCGACCTCAAGGATCCGGTGGTGGTAATCAATGCCGACAACAGCGCCACCCACCAGTCAGTCATCCGCGTCATGGATGCGGCGCGCCAGGCCGGACTCGGGCAGATCGCATTTGCGGTCGAGCAGACGTCGAAGTAATCCGGCTTTTCAATCAACGCTGCTCTTGCCCGATGAGCGCCCGATGAGCGCAGACCGATGAGCGCAGGATCGGGCCATCGCCTCGCGGCATTCGCCGCACGACACTGGTACCGGGTCAGCCCGGCAACCATTCTGCTGTTTCCCGTTTCCCTGATCTTCGGGCTCGCTGTTGTGCTGCGGCGCGTGCTTTATCGCGCGCGACTGCTTCCTGCCATCCGCCTGCCCGTTCCCGTCATTGTGATCGGCAACCTCACTGTGGGCGGCACCGGCAAGACACCGCTGGTGATCTGGATGGCGGCACAGTTGCGCGCAGCCGGGCGGAAGCCGGGAATCGTGTTGCGCGGCTATCGTGGTGGGGCGTCGGATATCGTGTTGCCGGTGCGGCCCGGAGACGACCCGCGCCTGCGCGGAGACGAGGCCGTGCTGCTGGCCGAGCGCACACACTGTCCGGTGTGGTCCGGACGCGACCGCGTTGCGGCCGCGCAGGCGCTGCTTGCTGCGCATCCGGAATGCGACCTCATTCTCTGTGACGACGGATTGCAGCATTATCGGCTGCATCGCGAGCTTGAAATTGCCGTCGAGGATGAACGCGGCCATGGCAACGGCCTGCTGCTGCCGGCCGGGCCATTGCGTGAGCCGGCTGGTCGCGCCGTGGATGCAACGGTGATCAATGGAGAAAGCCGCCGGCCTGTTTCAGGCCGGATGTTCCGCATGCACCTTGTTCCCGAAGGACTGGTGCGCATTGGTGATGGTGCGGCAGTTGATCCGGATGAACTTGCCGGCCGGCGGCTGCATGCCATTGCCGGCATCGGCAATCCGCAGCGCTTTTTCGATACGCTCAAGTCACTCGGCATCGTGGCGGTGCTGCATGCCTTTCCTGATCATCATGCATTCGTGGCGCGCGACCTCGACTTCAAGGACTGCGATGCAGTGCTGATGACTGAAAAGGATGGGGTAAAATGCCGCTCATTCGGACGCAAGGACCTCATCATGCTGCGCGTTGCGGCCGAACCTGATCCCGCACTTGCCGACTTTCTCCTGAAAGCCCTCCATGGACGCCCGACTGCTTGACATTCTGGTCTGCCCGTTATGCAAGGGGCCGCTGCTCTTTCGCAAGTCTGATGCCGAACTGATCTGCCGTGCCGACCGACTGGCATTTCCCGTGCGAGACGACATCCCGGTGATGCTTGAGGAGGAGGCGCGCAAGCTCGCGCCGGCGGAAGAAATCGAGTAGGCCTCGCATGGCCCGCGCTGCCGCAAGGCTTCCCTTCATCGTGGTTATACCGGCGCGTTACGCATCCACGCGCCTCCCCGGCAAGCCGCTGGCCGATATCTGCGGCAAGCCGATGATCGTGCGTGTGGCCGAGCGCGCGCAGGCCAGTGGCGCGGAGTCGGTAATCATTGCCACGGACAGTGAAGCGGTAGCCCAGGCCGCCAGGGCGCACGGCCTGGATACCGTGATGACAAGGGCCGACCATGTTTCGGGCACGGATCGCATTGCGGAGGTGTCTGCCCGGCTGGCATTTGATCCCTCGGCCATTGTCGTCAATGTCCAGGGCGACGAGCCGATGGTTGCCCCGGAACTCATCCGCGCCGCAGCGCGGTTGCTCGCCGACGATGAGGGCGCATCTGTTGCGACGGCCTGCCATCCCATCCATGATGTTGCCGAGTTCCTGAATCCGAATGCAGTCAAGGTGGTGCTGGACGGAACAGGCGGTGCCTTGTATTTCAGCCGGGCGCCGATCCCGTGGCCGCGCGATGCCTTCAATACCGAAGCACTCAAGCGCGTGTTTGCCAATGCGCTTGCGGGGGCGCCGGCGAAGTCATGGCGGAAATTGCCGGCTGACCTTCCGTGCTACCGCCACATCGGGATCTATGCCTATCGCGCGGCGTTTCTTGCGCAGTACTCCCGCCTGAAACCGGCCCCTTTGGAGCAGTTCGAGGCGCTGGAACAATTGCGCGTGCTCTGGCATGGCTATCGCATTGCCGTCGCGCTGCGCGAAGATGCCCCGGAACCGGGCGTTGATACTCCCGCGGACCTGGAGCGGGTGCGGGCGGCCTTTCGCCGATTGGGCCGGCCCGGCGCGAATGCGAACGGTTCCACAAAAATTGACCGGCCGCGCAAAGCACGCTAAGTTCCCCGTTCCCTGACGGATCCGCAAGGCATGCAAGGCGAGGTGCGGGCCGCTGCAGTCATACAAAAATTACCAGATCAGGAATACAACATGAGGCTCATCCTTCTTGGCGCCCCCGGCGCAGGAAAAGGTACGCAGGCGACTTTCATCAAGGAGCGCCTGGGAATTCCGCAGATTTCCACCGGCGACATGCTGCGTGCAGCAGTGAAGGCGGGAACGCCGCTTGGCCTTGCCGCAAAAAAGGTGATGGATTCGGGCGCGCTGGTGTCCGACGACATCATCATCGGGCTGGTGAAGGAGCGCCTCAAGGAGCCCGACTGCAGGAACGGCTACCTGTTCGACGGCTTCCCGCGCACCATTCCGCAGGCCGAAGCCATGCGCAACTCCGGCGTGGACCTGGATTACGTCCTTGAAATCGACGTCGATGACGGCGAGATCATCCAGCGCATGAGCGGGCGCCGCTGGCATCCGGGCTCGGGACGCACCTATCACGTCAGGTTCAATCCGCCGAAAGTCGAAGGCAAGGATGATGTGACCGGTGAGCCGCTGATCCAGCGCGATGACGACAAGGAGGAAACCGTCAGGAAGCGCCTCGAGATCTACCACGCGCAGACCAAGCAGCTGGTCGATTACTACAGCCAGTGGGCGAAGAACGGTGATGCACGCGCGCCGAAATACCGCAGGATCGCCGGTGTCGGCGGCGTGGAGGAAATCCGCGACCGCGCTTTTGCCGCGCTCGACGTGAAATAGGCCAAAACGGAAAAACCAGGGTGTCCAGGCAATGAAACAGGTTTCACTGACTCAATATCTGATTGAACTGCAGCGCGAAAAGGGCTGTGTTTCGGCCGAATTGCGCCTGCTGATCGAAGTCGTGGCGCGTGCTTGCAAGCGCATCAGCCATGCCGTGTCCAAAGGTGCGCTGGGCGGGGTGCTCGGCGGTGCGGGCACGGACAACATCCAGGGCGAGGCGCAGAAAAAACTCGACGTCATCGCCAATGAGGTGCTGGTCGAGGCCAATGAATGGGGCGGGCATCTTGCCGCACTGGCTTCCGAGGAAATGGAGCATCCGCACCAGATCCCCAGCCGTTATCCGCGCGGCGAATTCCTGTTGCTCATGGATCCGCTGGACGGCTCGTCGAACATTGACGTCAACGTTTCCATCGGCACGATCTTCTCGGTGTTGCGTTGCCCCGAAGGCGTGGAGCCGGACGAGAAGGCCTTCCTGCAGAAGGGATCGCAGCAGGTCGCCGCCGGGTTCGCGGTGTACGGTCCGCAGACCATCCTGGTGCTGACCGTGGGTTGCGGTGTGGCGGCGTTCACGCTGGACCGCGAGCTGGGGAGTTTTGTCATGACCCAGCCGGACATAAAGCTTTCGGCGGATACACAGGAGTTTGCGATCAATGCGTCGAATGCGCGCAACTGGCATCCGCCGGTGAAGCATTACATCGACGAGTGCCTGGCCGGCAAGGAAGGCCCGCGCGGCAAGGATTTCAACATGCGCTGGGTTGCCTCCATGGTGGCTGACGTGTTCCGCATCCTGTCGCGCGGCGGCATCTTCATGTATCCGGCCGATTCCAAGCACACCAAGGGCCGGTTGCGGCTGATGTATGAGGCCAATCCCATGGCCATGATCGTCGAACAGGCCGGCGGCGCAGCCACAGACGGTCGCCAGCGCATCCTCGACATCCAGCCCACCGAGCTGCACCAGCGTGTGGGCGTGGTGCTGGGCGCGAAAAACGAGGTCGAGCGGGTCACGCAATACCACCTGAAGCAGGCCTGACCCCGGTCCGACTCCGCCTCCAAGCTGTTCAAGCGGCAAAAATTCCCGCGGGAACAGGCATCTAGATGGATTTCCAGCATCGCGGCCGCCCGTTTTACCGGCTGCTTAAGTTATAATCGCCCGCTTTTACACCCCAGCCAGAGCCCTGTCGGAAAATACAACCGGGGCCATTTCAGTGGAGGTTTTATGTCAGCAGGACTTTGGTTCGCGCTTATCTGCGCGGTAGCCGCAATTGCTTACGGCGTCTGGCAGATCAGCTGGATTATTGCCCAGCCCACCGGCAACGACCGCATGCGCGAAATTGCCGCGGCGATCCAGGCGGGCGCCAATGCCTACCTCAACCGGCAATACAAGACGATTGCCCTTGTCGGCGTGATCCTGTTTGTCGTCCTGTGGATCGCACTTGGCGGACCGACGGCCGTTGGCTTCCTGATCGGTGCCATCCTGTCCGGCGCGACCGGCTACATCGGCATGAACGTGTCGGTGCGCTCCAATGTCCGCACTGCGCAGGCGGCAACGATCGGCCTGAACGAAGCGCTCAAGGTTGCATTCCGCGGCGGTGCGATCACCGGCCTGCTGGTGGTTGGCCTTGCGCTCATGGGCGTGGCCCTGTTCTATGCCTACCTGCTGCACGCCAGTGCACCGGAAGCGAAACTCTCTGACGTCATCAAGCCGCTGGTGGGTTTCGGTTTCGGCGGTTCGCTGATCTCGATTTTCGCGCGTCTTGGCGGCGGCATCTTTACCAAGGGCGCTGACGTCGGCGCCGACCTGGTGGGCAAGGTGGAAGCCGGCATTCCGGAAGATGACCCGCGCAACCCGGCGGTGATTGCGGACAACGTTGGTGACAACGTCGGCGATTGTGCCGGCATGGCAGCCGACCTGTTCGAAACCTACGCCGTGACGCTGATCGCCACCATGGTGCTGGGTGCGCTGGTGGTGCAGTCGAACACCGACGCAGCGCTGATTTATCCGCTTGCGATCGGCGGCTTTGCCATCATCGCCTCCATCGTGGGCTGCCTGTTCGTCAAGGCATCCCCCGGCGGCAAGATCATGAACGCGCTTTATCGTGGCCTGATCGTGGCCGGCGTCATGGCGCTGATTGCGTTCTATCCGATCACCAACTACTTCATGGCTGAAGTGCTCAAGACCGCCACCTTCGAAATCAGCGGCGTGCAGAAGACCATCACCGTGATGCACCTGTACGGCGCTGCGGTTGTCGGGCTGGTGCTGACTGCGCTGATGGTCGTGATCACCGAGTACTACACCGCCACCGAATACGCGCCGGTTCGGCACGTCGCGCAGGCTTCCACCACGGGCCACGGCACGAACATCATCGCCGGCCTCGGCGTGTCCATGCGCTCCTGCGCATGGCCGGTGCTGTCGGTGTGCGGCGCCATCCTGATTGCCTACAACCTGGCCGGACTCTACGGCATTGCCATTGCCGCAACCTCCATGCTGTCCATGACCGGCATCATCGTTGCACTGGATGCCTACGGCCCGATCACCGACAACGCCGGCGGCATTGCCGAGATGTCCGGTCTGCCGGAGTCGGTGCGCGCGATTACCGATCCGCTGGATGCGGTGGGCAACACCACGAAAGCGGTGACCAAGGGTTACGCCATCGGTTCAGCCGGCCTGGCCGCGCTGGTCCTGTTTGCCGACTACACCCATGCACTGGAGGCCGCCGGCAAGACGCTGACCTTCGATCTGTCCAACCACATGGTGGTGGTGGGCCTGCTGATCGGCGGCCTGATTCCCTACCTGTTCGGTGCCATGGCCATGGAAGCGGTCGGCCGCGCTGCGGGTTCGGTGGTCGTTGAAGTGCGCCGCCAGTTCAAGGAAATCCCCGGCATCATGGAAGGCACGGCCAAGCCCGAGTACGGTACGGCAGTGGACATGCTGACCAAGGCTGCAATCAAGGAAATGATTGTTCCCTCGCTGCTGCCGGTACTGGTGCCGATCGTTGTCGGCCTGGCGCTCGGGCCGCAGGCGCTGGGTGGCCTGCTGATGGGCGCGATCGTCACGGGCATGTTCGTGGCCATTTCCATGACCACCGGTGGTGGTGCCTGGGATAATGCCAAGAAGTACATCGAAGACGGCCACTTCGGCGGCAAGGGCTCCGAAGCCCACAAGGCCGCGGTGACGGGCGACACGGTGGGCGACCCCTACAAGGACACCGCAGGCCCGGCCGTGAACCCGCTGATCAAGATCATCAACATCGTGGCACTGCTGATTGTTCCGCTGATCGTATAAGCGGTATCTGCCAGTGGAAAAGGGCGGCTCAGGCCGCCCTTTTTTATTGCACTGCCGGATGCTCTTTCCGGCCAGTCAGTGGAATTCTCTCCCACTGCGCCATGGCGACTGCGGATAAAATATTCGCGTACCGCATTATTCCTAAAGTATTCCAATACCGAGCTGCCAGGAACGCCGCAAGGATTTCCGAGGCTGCCGCAGAATCCGGACACCGATTGTCCGCATATCGCCAAACAGGAGAGGCCATGAGCGCAGTCCCCAATACCAGCAGCGCCGCACTGTCCGATGAACAACGCATGCTTGAAGATGCCGTCACGATCTTTGTCGGGCGTGCCACGAACCTCAAGCGTGTGCGCGCCCTGCGCGACACCGAACCCGGCTTCGACCGGAACCTGTGGGCGAGCATTGCCGAACAGGGCTGGCTGGGCATTGTCGTGCCGGAGCAGTACGGCGGACAGGGCCTGGGCTTTGGCGAAATGCGCGTGGTGGTGGAGGGGCTGGGCGGGGCGCTGATGCCCGAGCCCGTGACCGCCTGCGCCGTGCTCGCCAGCCGCGCGCTGCTGCATGGCGACAACGAAGCACTGAAGAAAAAGCTGCTGCCGCAGATGGTGGCGGGCAAGCTCGTCGTTGCGCTGGCCTGGCAGGAGGGCAACACCGGAACCGATCAGTCGGCGAAGCTGACTGCCACGAAAAATGCACAGGGCCATGTGTTGAACGGCAGCAAGCGTTTCGTCACGCCTTCCGGTGCGGATGGACTCATTGTGTCCGCCTCAGTGGCCAATGAGGAGGGAGGCAAGGTTGGACTGTATTACGTCGCTGCAGACGCCAAGGGCATCTCGAAGAAGCTGGAGCGTTATGCCGACGGTACCTTCGGCGCGCTGCTGACCTTCAAGGATGTGCAGGTTGCTGCAGCCGATGTCGCTGCGTCAACCAGGGTCGGCGAAGCGGCGCTGCGCCGCGCCATCGACGAGGCGACGATCATGGCCAGTGTCGAGTTGTATGCGGTGACCTGCAAGGCATTGACGCTGACCTTCGATTACATGAAGACCCGGGTGCAGTTCGGCAAGCCCATTGGCAGCTTCCAGGCGCTGCAGCACCGCGCGGTGGATCTGTGGATCCAGAAGGAACTGGCATCGGCCATCGTCGACCATGCGGTGAAGGTTGCGGACGAGAACCGCGACGAAAATTCGGACCCCGCGCGCCTCGCCGAAGTGGCGAGCCGCGTGAAGTCGCGCTGCTCCGACGCGGGCGCCGACCTGACGCGCGACTGCATCCGCCTGCACGGCGCCATCGGCTTCACCGATGACTACGATGCCGGCCTCCATTTGCAGCGCGCGCTGGTACGGCAGGCCTGGATGGGCAATGGTGCCGAGCACCGTCGCCGCTTTGATTCCGCGCGCAACACCTTCGAACGCGCCGAGGCCGACAGTGCGGCCATCATGGCGAAAATCAGGCCCGCCAATCTTCCGGGTGAGCCGGGCGAGCGCCCCGCCGATACCGACTGGAATGCGCTCAGTGATGACGAGTTCCGCTTCGAGGCCATTGCCTATTACGAGAAGCACTATCCCAAGCATCAGTTGTTCATGATGAAGCGGCCGCGCAAGCACAATATCTACGATTACATGAGGGTCTGTTACGAGCACGGCTGGCTCGCGCCGGCCTGGCCGCGCAAATGGGGCGGCATGGAATTGTCGCCCTCCAAGATGGTCATCCTGTTCGAGGAACGCGAGCGCATTGGCGTTTCGCGCGTGCTTGAGCACGGGCTGAACCTGCTGGGGCCGGCGCTGATGAAATTCGGCACCGAGGAGCAGCAACGGCAATACCTGCCCAAGATACTGTCGGTGGAATACATTTTCTGCCAGGGATATTCCGAGCCGAACGCGGGATCCGATCTCGCCAGCCTGCAGACGAAAGCCGAGCTGGACGGTGATCACTACGTCGTCAACGGCTCGAAGATCTGGACTTCGCTGGCGCAGGATGCGAACCACATGTTCCTCCTGGCGCGCACCGACCCGGAAGCCAAGCGCCAGTCGGGCATCAGCTTCTTCATCCTCGACCTGAAGACCCCGGGCGTGACGATCAAGCCCATCGTCAACATCACCGGCGAGCCGGAGTTCTGCCAGTGCTTCTTCGACAATGTACGCATCCCGAAGGAGAACATCGTCGGTGGCCTGAACAACGGCTGGACAGTGGCCAAGGGCCTGCTTGGTTTCGAGCGCCTGAACAGCGGCAGCCCGCGTCGGCCGCAGTACCCGATGAACAAGACTCGTGAAATTGCCGTGGCACGCGGCCTCTGGGATGACGCCGAGTTCCGCTCCAAGTACACCAAGCTGGAACTGGACGTGGGTGACCTGGCGCTTCTGTATCAGCGCTATTCCGACGTGATCGCCAGCGGCGGCACACCCGGACCGGGCATGTCCATGCTGAAGATCTGGTCCTCGGAGACCACCATGCGCATGAATTCGCTGATGATCGAACTGGCCGGCTCCTCGGGCTGCCTGTCCTCCGAGAACGTCGAGTTCGGCAATGCGGACGAGGTCAAGGTGAACATCCTCGGTTCGTTCTACATCCTGTTCCCCGCGACCATCGCCGCGGGTGCCAATGACATCCAGCGCAACATCCTGGCCAAGCGGGCACTTGGCCTGCCTTGATTATTATCTTTTTTAGAATTTGTTCATTTATATAAGAGAATTACGATAAAAATTGTGATCAGATGATTCTCCGCAGCTGCGGCCGGAGGGCGGCCTGCGGCCCGGATTCAGGGAGCGCTGCATGAAATCATTTCCATTTCTTATGACTCGCCATGGCACCGCGGTACTGGCAGCCGGATTGGCCGCATTGTTCGCTGTCGGTGCTGCGGTGGCGCAGGAGAGTTTTCCGAGCCGCCAGATCCGGCTGATCGTGCCGCAGGAAGCAGGTGGCGCGACCGACGTCCAGGCGCGCATGTTTTCCACGGAGTGGGCCAAGGGTCTGGGCGGGCAGCCTGTCATCATCGATAACCGTTCCGGTGCGGGTGGTGCGATCGGCGCCGATGCCGTGGCCAAATCCAAACCCGATGGCTATACGGTGTGCGTGTGCTCCACCAGCCAGCTGGTGTTGCTGCCGCTCACCGAAAAGGACTATCCGTTCGTTCCGCTGCGCGACCTGCAGCCGGTGACGCCGCTGTATGTTGCTGATGGCACGATTGCCGTGCGCCCCGACCTGCCGGCCAATACGCTCAGGGAATTTGTCGCGCTGGCCAAGGCCAGTCCCGGCAAATACACCTATGGCTCCACCGGTACCGGAGGCATCATCCACCTCACCGGCGTGCTGATCGGCGACATGACCGGCATCGACATCGTGCACGTTCCCTACAAGGGCGAGCAGCCTGCCGCGAACGACCTGATCACCGGGCGGATCGACATGCTGCCCCTGTCGGCATTGCTGGCCGAGCGCATGTTCAAGGCCGGCAAGCTGAAGGTGCTCGCGGTGCGCGGCACGGTGCGCAACCCGCTGCTGCCGAATGTGCCGACGATGGCCGAGGCCGGCTTCCCCGGCACCGAGACGCCGAATCACGGCGGTCTGCTGGTCGCCGCCGGCTCGCCGATGCCAGCCGTGGAAAAGCTGTACACCACGGCGGCTGCAGTGCTCAACCAACCCGAAATCAAGGAGCGCTTCATCCAGGGCGACCAGCGCGCTTTTCCGCTGACGCCTGCGGCGTATGCCACTTTCCTGAAGCAGGAAACGGACAAGTGGAGCCGGGTAGTGAAGAGCCTGCCTTCGCTGAAGGAGTAGCTGCGGCGGCGCTGCGAGCGCATTGGGGTGGCCCGCGCTCCGCCCCTTGAGGTTACGGTGTTCCGCCCATCAACGAATCGGTGTTCCACCCTGGGCCATCGGCGCATGCCATTGGCGGCGCACCGCCCACACGCCGGAGGCCAGCAGCGCGGCCACCGCCCAGAACACCGGCCCCACACCCAGCGCTGCGCCGATCATGCCGGCCGTGAACGGCACGATGGTTTGCAACCCGTTGATCAGCGACAGGCGCAGTCCCTGCACCTCGCCGATGCGCTCCGGCGGCGAAGCGTCGTAGATCAGTGCAATCGACATCGGTGCGCCGATGCCCAGCGACATTCCCATCCAGAACGCCAGCATCATCAGCAGCGGCACCTGGCTGAAGAAGGGCGATGCGACAAAGCCTACGGCGGCCAGCGTCAGCGAGCCGAGCAGGATCTGCCATGGCGTGAGGCGCCGCGACAGTACCGGTGCCAGCATGCGCGACACCACCGATGCGAATGAATAGGTGCTCATGATCACGCCGATCTGCGAGGCGCTGAGGTGGATCTGCGTGCCATAGACCGGCATCAGGAAGGTGTAGAGGTTCCACCCCACGTTCGTGAGCAGCGCCACGATGAATACCTGGCGCAGTGCCGGCAGGCGCAACAGTTCCATGATGCCGCCGCTGCTGTTGCTGCTCGTGGCATCGGCGCCGGCATTGACACCGGAGCCCGTGCCCTTGGCAGGCATGGTGCCGGCGGAGGGCAATTCCAGTTTGTTGGAACCGATCACCAGTGCCGGCACCAGCGGCACGAGCGCGAGAAGCAGGAAGGTGCGGCCGTAGCCGATGGCGTCGATCGCGAAGCCGGCGATGAGCGGTGCAATGAAGCTCGCCATCGCATAACCCTGCATTGCCAGGCTGAAATTCGCGACACGGTCCTCCGGCTTGCCGTAGCGGCCGATCTGGGACTGGTTACCGATGAAGTAGACGTTGTAGGCCGTGCCGACTACGGAACTGACAATGAACAGAGCCGCGAGGTGGTCCCAGAAGAAGGCGGTGAGGGTGCCTGCTGCCATGAGCAGCGAGGTGAGCAGCATCGGCTTGCGCGGGCCGATGCGGTCCATCCAGCGCCCGGTGGCGACTGAAGTGGTTACACCCAGTATCGAATACAGGGCGGTGAGGATGCCCACCGTTGCCGGCGATGCGTCGAGTTGCACCGCATACAGCAGCACCGCGAGACGCGAGCCCACGAAGTTGACGTGATTCGTCGCGGTGATGAGGATGAGGGTGTGGAGGGGCTTCAATGGATGTCTGCTCTGATGGCCCGGTGGCCGCCCTCACTGAGGCGAACAATGCGAAGGATGCGAAGGAGGCGAAGCATGCTCAGCGGCACGCCGGCGGCGGACCTCCGATGCGTGCGCTGCTTCCCGTTTTACTGCTGCCCAATCCTGCCGTTCAATCTTCAGGCGGCTTGACACCGGCCTTCTTGATGATCGAGTCCCAGCGGTTGAAATCTTCCGCGAACAGTTTTTTCAGTTCCACGGGCGTATAGGGTGGTGCGCTGAGGGCGCCGTCGGCGGTGAGCTTCGCCTTCATGTCGGGCGTGGCGAGTGCCAGGATGGCCTCGCGATTGAGCGCGGCAAGGATCGGCGCAGGCGTCGCGATCGGCGCATACAGCATGTAGGTATTGGACACGTCATATCCGGGGATGCCTGATTCGGCGACCGTGGGCAGGTCCGGGTAGTCGGGGTGTCGCTGCGGCATCGTGGTGGCCAGTGCACGGGCCTTTCCGCTCTTGACCAGTTGCATGCCCGACACGGAGGCGAGGCCCACGTCGAGTCGTCCGCCGGAGAGGTCAATCTGCATCGGCGCCACGCCCTTGTACGGGACATGCTCCATGTCCAGTCCGGCGCCGGCCTCGAGCATTTCGAGGCCGAGGTGGATCACCGAACCCACGCCGTTTGATCCGTAGTTGAGCTTGCCCGGGCGGGCCTTGGCATAGGCAATGAATTCCTTCAGGGTGGTCACTGGCAGCGTCACCGGCGTGATGAGGAAGTAATACGACGAGCTCATGCGCACCACCGGTGCGAGTGATTGGAGGATGTCGCGCTCGTAGCGCTTGAACGCAGCATTGATCAGCAGCGTGCCGCCGGTGCTCAGCAGGTTATAGCCGTCCGGTGTCGAGGAGGCCACCATGTTGACGGCGATGGAGCCACTGGCGCCGCCGTTGTTGTCCACCACGATGGCCGAGCCGATGTGCTCCGACATGCCAAGGGCGACGGCGCGCGTGACGATGTCCAGTCCGCCGCCGGGGGCGGTGGAAACCGTGATGCGAATCGGCTTGTTGGGGAATCCGTTGGGCAGCAGCGGCTTTTTCTGTTGTGCAAGGGCGCTGCCGGGCAGGCCGACGGCCAATGACAGCGCTGCAAGCACGGCTGCGCAGACGCCGCGCAGTGAGGCGTGGTTCATGTTGCTCTCCTTTTGCGGCCTTGAAGCCGCTTTTTCGATTGTTGCTGCAGCGGTTGTTGCTATGGGCAGACGTCCATTTTCGTTATTGTAATTCGGGTGACTGCTTTCAGCCCCTGCCTGGCGGATTTCAGCGGAATTCAGCGAGAGCCGGATCGTCGATTTTCTGCGCTGGAAGTCCCGTGATCGCCGGCAGCTCGGAGAGTCGCGGCACGGCATTACGAAAACCGATCGTGCCTTTGGCATCTTTCCAAACCACCGCAGGCGTGCCCGGTGCGCCGATCTTCTGCATCAGCGCGAGATTGGCAGCGAGGACCTTGAGCGTTTCCGGGCGTGCCCTGGCAAATGGTGTGATGCCGCCATCGTACGTTTCCGGCTTGTACTTCGTCTCATTCTCGCGCAGCGCCGCCACCGGATCGCGCGCTTCCATGATGGCCGCAGCGCGCGTCGTGGAGGTGGGCTTCTGGAAGGCCACGGGAATCCAGTGGACCTTGAGGCCGGCCTTCTCGTAGTGCTGCAACGCGCGCCAGGTGAGGTTGCAATACCAGCAGTTCGGATCGAAGAACACATAGAGCGTGCTCTTCGGCACGCTGGCCCCCTCGGCAATGTGAACCGCCTTTTCGATTTCGGCGAACTGCGCCGGGGTCGGGGCGGCGAGGGTGGTGGCACTGAAAACTGCAAGCGCGATCAGCAGGATGATTTTTGATTGGAGCGGCATACCTGAACTTTAAGGCAGTTCGTCCGATGTCGCTACACCGAAGATTTTTTGCAACTTCGATATTTCAGTTTGCGATGCGGCGTGAAAGCCTCAGCGTCAGGTCTTCAGAGGTTGAAGGCGACCGGCGTCAGGCGCGGGCTGCGTGCATTGTCTGGCGCAAAGAGTTCCCGCCAGACAGCAAAGCTGGCAACGAACCCGCTGATCACCCCACTGAAGCGTGGCGCCATGCGCTGGCGGAGGGAGATACGCACAGACAGCGGACCGTGAAAGTGGCAGCGCCCGCTGGAGAGAGCCTGACAAAGGCATTGCATACCGAGGCTGTTTTCGGCGAGGCACAGTTGTTTGCGGATCAGCATGGTCATTCCTTTCCGAGAAAGTGTGGGGCAGTGCCATGAAGGAGCTGCCCGTTCAGTAACTGTATATTTATACAGTAAACTGCTTTCGTCAAGCCCTTGCCAATAAGATGGCCGGGGCTTGGGAAGAAATTCCCAATAAATCAAGGTGTTCACGTACGGCAATTAACGGCGAACCTAATGCCGGCGGGGCAGTTACGCGTATTGCGATGCGTAATCCACCCGTTTTGCCCGATTCGCTAAGCGAACCGGCGGCGGTTTTGTCTGACTACAGCATCCGCGGGATCTGCGAGGAGTGCTGATGCAGGATGGGCGCCGGGAGGGCGAGGTCGAGCAGCACGCTGAAGCGGGCCTCGAAGGTGAAGAGTTCGCCGTCGATCGCGAAGCGCCAGCAGTAGATGCCGCCCAGCGCATGGACCTCGCCCCTGAGGTGCTGCGCCACCAGCGTCTTTTCATGCAGCGCAATGCTGAGGTCGTCGCGGCTGCACAGCCGCTCGAAGTATTCGCGGATGCCTTCGGGCTTGTTCAGCAGGCGGTTGGAGAACGTCGGGATCAGCAGGGCGCTCTTGTCGTACATCGCCACCAGACGCTCGACGTCGCCGCTGTTGACGAGCTGCATCCAGTCCTTGAGGAGGTCTTCAGGTGTTTTTTTCATGGGGTCCATCTCGTTGTCATGCGTGATTTTGCCGGGGGGCCTGCCGGATACGGCGGGGCAGGCCGAAGTATGCCGCAAGTCGTCCGGCGCTGCCGCTTCCGGCCGGAATGTCTCGCGGCAATTCAGATAATAATTATCGTATTAAAATGCTTGGATAAAAGAGTATTTATTTTTATTGATAATAATATTGGAATTTTTCAGGACCTCCCGGCCTCGCTGCGATGTGCGGTCGCAGTGCAGGCGGGAGGCCACCAGCCGCTTTTGATAGACTGAATCCGGAATGCCTGTGATCCAATGGATTCGCAGGCCGAAAAGAGCAAACCAGCCGCAATCAACAGGGGGAATCTTCATGAAAATGCGATTGCTTGATTTGACCAAGCTGACCAATCTTACGATGGTGGCCGTCGCCGCGACGACGCTCGCCGTGTCTTCGGGCAACGTGCTTGCACAGAGTGCCGCAAACTTTCCGTCCAAGCCCATAACGCTCATCATTCCGTACACGCCGGGTTCGACCAACGACATCGAGGCGCGCATTTATCAGGACACCCTGCAGGAGCAATTGAAGTCCACGGTGCTGCTCGATTACAAGTCCGGGGCGAGCGGCATCATTGCCAATACCTTCGTGGCGCGTGCGGCCCCCGATGGCCATACGCTGGTCTGGACTTCCGCGACGACCACCATCCTGCCGGCACTGCGCAGCGATCTTCCCTACGATTTCCTCAAGAACCTGGCGCCGGTCGGGCAGACCACCAAGCGGATCTTCCTGCTGACCGCCGCCCCGAACTTTCCGGCAAAAAACTTCCAGGAGCTTGTCGCCTATGCCAAGGCGCATCCCGGAGCGGTCACCTACAGCACCGTCGGCCAGGGCGGTGCCATTCACCTGGCCGGTGTGTGGATGGCCAGTGCTTCGGGAATGGACCTGAACTTTGTCCACTACAAGGGCGCGTCCGCCGCGGACATCGATCTCATGGCGGGGCGCATTCAGCTCTCGGCCAAGGGCCTGGTGGGGGCGTTGCCGCTGATCAAGTCCGGGAAGATCAAGCTGCTGGCGATCTACACCGGCGAGGAAACGGCGCTGCTGCCCGGCATCAAGACGGTGGCGGAGTCCGGCATTCCGGACTTCGACTATCCGAGCTGGGTGGGCATCCTCGCCCCGGGCGCGACGCCCAAACCCGTCGTCGACAAGCTGAGCGCCGAGTTCAGGAAGGCGGTGAATTCGCCCAAGGCAATGAAGAACTGGGAAGCGCAGGGCACGCTGCCAGTGGGCAGCACGCCGGACCAGTTCCGCAAGATGCTGGTTGCCGAAGCGGCGCGCTGGAAGAAGCTGGTTACGGACAACGGCATCAAGGCCGAACTCAACGACTGAGCGATTTCTTCCCTCTCCCCCGGGGAGAGGGA
>CAIYPG010000098.1 GCA_903928055.1 uncultured beta proteobacterium
CACCCGGCTTGTAGGCCAGCGCGTTCTTCGTCACGGCTTCTGCCGCAGCCTTCAATTCTTCCACGCTTGAGATCCCCAGCTTCACGCCACCGGCTTCGGTCTTGTGCGGAATGTCGGCGGAATTGATCTTCACCGCCAGCGGGAACGGGAAAGGCGCGGCCTTCAGGGCGCGCACTTCGTCCAGCGTCATCAGTGCTTCACCGACGACGGGAATGCCGTAGGCCTTGAGGATCGCCTTGGCGGCGTGCTCGGAGAGCGTTGCTTCGCCGGCCGGCCATTTCAGGTCCTGCTTCGCTATCGGACGCGGCTCGTTCTTGTTTGCAGCAAGGTAAGCGCGGCGCCTCTTTGAAAACTCATGCAGCGCGGCGGCGGCCCGGGCCGCGCGTGGCGGCGTGACATGCCACGGAATTTCGTTCTCGTCGAACACCTTCTTCGCCTCGTCGTCGCGATCCGGCCCGAAGGCGATCATCACCGGCTTGGGCGTTTTCCGGACGATGTCCATGTACTCGTCCATCTGCTCACGCGTATTCGTGCTCTGCTTGGAACGGATGACCACCATGTCGATGTTCGGATCGGCCAGCACCAGGCGCAGTGCGTTGTTCGACACGCTGGTGCCGTCCTTGCTGGTCTGTCCGGAAATGTCGACCGGGTTTGCCGCAGAGGCAAAGCCGGGCAGGATGGCCTTCAGCTTGGTCAGCGTTTCCGGCAGCAGGTCGGGCAGCGTGATGTCGGTCTGGTCGGCGCGATCGGCGACCAGCACGCCGGCGCCGCCGGAACCGGTCACCATGGCGAGGCGGTTGCCTGCCGGCAGCTTGCCCATGCGGAAGGCGCGCGCGATGTCCACCACGTCATTGGCATCCGCCACCTCGATGAAACCGCCGGCGCGGAAGGCCGTCTTGTACAGGTCGTAACTCGCCGCGAGGCTGGCGGTGTGCGAAGCCGCCGCCTTCAGGCCGCTGGAGGTGTTGCCCACCTTCCATACCAGGATGGGCTTGCCCACTTCCAGCGCACGCTTGCCGATGCGCGTCAGGCGCTCGCCGTCGGCAATGCCTTCGATGAACGTCGTCACCACCTTCACCTCGGGAAGCTCCAGGTAATACTCGAGGAAGTCCAGCGTGTTCAGGTCGATGCTGTTGCCGATGGAAACGATGTAGTTGAAGCCCATGCCGGCGCGCTCGATCGCGGTCACCATGGTGAGGCCGAAGCCGCCGCTCTGCGTGATCATCGCCACCGGGCCGCGCGTGATGTCGTTGTACTGGAATCCGGAGCCGAAGCCGGCATGGATGTGGTCAGTGAGGTTGATGATGCCGAGGCAGTTCGGGCCGACGACGCGCACGCCGCTCTTCTTGATGACCTCTTTCAGCTCAAGCTCAAGCTTGAGGCCTTCGGCACCGATTTCCTTGAAGCCGGAGGACAGGATGATGGCAAAGGGAATGCCCTTCTGGCCGCATTGCTCGATCACGCCGGCCACCAGCTTGGAATTGACCGCGACGATGGCCACATCGCAGGCTTCGGGGAGATCGAGAATCGACGGATAGCAGGCGACACCGCGAATCTCCTTCAGGCGCGGATTGACCGGGTAGACCTTGCCCTGATAACCGAACTCGGTCAGGAAGCTGACCGGCTGGCCGCCGATGCTGGCCTTGTTGTCGGAGGCACCGACAATGGCAATGGAACGCGGCTTCATCAGCCGGGAAAAGTCCTTGGATCCTGCGACGATGGCAGCGCTGCTCGGGTTCAACGTATGGTCCTCCGGGTTGGAATCCTGCCGGCCGTCTGCGGGCCTGGCAGGTGTCGGGTGGCGATTGCTCGATGGCACGCGACGATTGTTGGCCGTTGTTGGCGATTCAATGCAACTCCAGTGTGCATTCCGCGGCCTGCCGGAATGATACGACGGAACCGCCCGTCGGGCGACGGCTCCGGGCAAAAACAGATTGTGGAATCGGATGCATTTACGCTCCGGCGCCGCGGGGGGACGCGCCGCGCACTGAATCCCTGAGGAGATTTTCCCCTCCCGGCTTGATCTGGCCACTCCGCAGCGGGTGACAAATCACCGGTTCTTGTTCTGATAGAATACTATGGTATACCAAACAGGAGCAAGCAGAAAACCATGGCCGATCAATATGATGTCATCGTCGTAGGCAAGGGCAATGCGGCCTTGTGCGCGGCACTCTCCGCGCACGAAAACGGCGCCAAAGTCCTCGTCCTGGAGGCCGCCCCCGAAGACGAATCCGGTGGCAACAGCCGCTTCGCCGGTGGCGTGATGCGTTTTGCGTTCAACGGCGTCGAGGACCTGCAAAAAGTCACCGAACTCACCGAGGACGAAGTGAAGACCAGCGATTTCGGCACCTTCACGCAGGACGAGTTCTTCGACAGCATGTACAGCCTCACCAGTTTCCGCACCGATCCCGACCTGTGCGAAACCCTGGTGACGAACAGCCTCGACGTCATGGTCTGGCTGCGCGGCAAGGGCGTCCGCCTGGTGCCGAACTTCGGCCGCCAGTCGGCCATGGTAGATGGCAAGCGCAAGTTCTTCGGCGGGCTGCCGATCGAGGCTTCGGGCGGCGGCGCCGGCC
>CAIYPG010000099.1 GCA_903928055.1 uncultured beta proteobacterium
ATACAAAGGATGGCATCAGGGCGACGATAAGGGCTGCTAACGAACGAATCATGTTGGCTAAATTCAATTAAGTTGATTGGGTAAAGTTTACTATCACGGGGATGACAAGGTTTTTTGGGCGAGACTTGCCGATTTAAAAACGCATCGCGCATGGGCGCGTGAGCGCGTCTTTGGGTGTAGAGAACTGCGAGCTAGGAAACATCTTTTTTCTCCCACATTATCGCTGTCAACAACGCATGGATGGCATGCCCATCTTGGAATTTCCTGATCTTTCCCCATGATTTTCCCAAGGAGAGTCATCCTTGTGCAGATGCGCTTAAGGGAAAGCAGGTTGTAACTTCTCATGAGTCTGTACCAATCCAAAATGAATTTGGAGGATTTGTTTATGCAGGCGGGAAGATGTCGATTACTGCTGGCTATTGGGCATTGGGTGCACTGAAACCCGATGTCATTTCTTACATCGGCTGCGGCATGATTTACGACTGTTCCTGCCGACTCTAAATTGACCACCCGGGGGTGCGCATTGACCAGTGCCTGTCGAGTAACGGCTGTCCATAGCAGATAAGCACACCATGCCGAAACTGGTCAAATTGCAATCGTCGGTAACAAGCATGCTCATCAAATAGATAAATCTGGAGACGGAAGCGGTGAAATCACTTCAACCGAAAAAACTTCTTCTAAGCAAGTGGACGGCGGTCAAGCCTATCGCCAAGCAGAAGCATTTTCTGGTCACCAAGGTTATTCAGCTAGAGCCAGATGACCCAATTGAGTTGGTCGAGATAGAGGCCATCCACAGCAAGAAGGTCTCGCAAATCAACTGGCGGGAGTTGAGGGATGAGACGATCTGGCGTCAGGGATGGGCCTAGTACACGCAGACCGCTGGTAATGACGGTGCGTGCCTGAAACGGACACTTCCATGGCAGTTACCCCAGCGGCTAAAGCACCCAGCACAAACTGATCCGTGATCAGCCAGCGCAGCAATAAGCCAAACACGATCGGTCAGGAATGGAGCCAAAATGGACTGGGAAGCCAGTGCAGGTTGTCACGACCTGCATTTTGCGACAGGACAGGACTGTCAGAACCAGCTTGTTGTCCAAGCGTCAGACATTTGGGTATGTCTTTGGATATGTATATTTAAAATATACATTAACCTATTGAATTATATAGGACTTTGGCGGAGAGAGAGGGATTCGAACCCTCGATACGGCGCAAACCGTATAACGCCTTAGCAGGGCGCCCCCTTCGGCCACTCGGGCATCTCTCCGCAGGAACCGCAAAGAAATAATACGGTTTTTCTGGCGCGCCCGGCAGGATTCGAACCCACGACCCCCTGGTTCGTAGCCAGGTACTCTATCCAACTGAGCTACGGGCGCATCGGGCACGGATTATAGCAGAACCATCACTCCGGATTGGCAGCTTGCACGACTTTTGAGAGCAGGCCATCAGGAGACCTTGCGGTTGACCGTCTCCCGGTCGAAACCTGCTGTCTGTTTGTAGCTTTGCGCGATCGCTTCCAGTTCTTCGCGCGGAATGACCTTGCAGATATCGTCGAAACCATCGGGCGCACGCTCTTCTGCCAGTTGCAGCACGCGGTCCGGTCCACCTTTTCGATTGGCAAGCACGATGGCGGCTGTCGGCGGCAGGCGCACCGCTTCGTACAGTTCCAGTGCTGCCTGCGGGGAGGGCGCCGATGCGAATTGCCTGCCCAGTTCCTCAGCATCAAGTATGGCCTGCGAGGCGCCATTCGATCCGACCGGATACATCGGATGCGCGGCATCACCCAGCAGGGTTACGCGGCCATGTGTCCAGCGCGGCACGGGATCACGATCCACCATTGGAAACTCGTATACCGCTTCGGCCTGATCAATCAACTCGGGGACATTCAGCCAGCCGAAATTCCAGGACTGGAAAGGCGCGCGGAACACGTCCTTCTCCACGCGCCGGTTCCAGTCGGTGCGCGACGGTGTGAGCTCCATGGGTACGCGCAACTCCGCGATCCAGTTGACCAGTGCCCTGCCGCTACGCATGGCATCGGCAGAAATCGGATAACAGACGAATTTCTGGCTGTCATGACCGGCCCAGACCATGGAGCGCCCGCCAAGGAAGGGCGCGCGCTCAGTCGTGGCACGCCACAGCATGCGGCCGGAGTAGCGGGGCGGGCCCTCATCGGGATAAAACATGTGCCTGACCGTCGAGTGAATGCCATCTGCTGCAATGAGGATGTCGCCACGGACGTGCGTCGTGTGCCCGGAATCACGGCCGGTGAATTCGGCAGTGACGCCGCCGGCATCCTCGGTAAAACCAAGCAAGGTGCTCCCTGTGTGAATGGATCCCACCGGCAACACGGACTGGGCCGCGCGATACAGGATCATTTGCAGCTCGCCACGGTGTATCGAGTACTGTGGAACAGCATAACCGGCGGCGATGCCGCGCGGCTCCTGCCAGATGTGCTGGCCAAATTTGTTGACGTAAATGAGTTCCGCCGTCTCGATGCCGCTTCCGGACAGTGCGGATTGCAGGCCGAGTTCACGCAGTACCCGCACGGAATGTGGCAGCAGGTTGATGCCCACGCCCAGTGGGCGAACCTCCCGGGTTGCTTCATGGACCTCGACCTCCAATCCGGCCCGATGCAGGCACAGCGCAGTGGTCAGTCCGCCGATGCCTCCGCCGACGATGATGGCCCGGACACGGGGTGTGTTGTGATTCATGGCTGTACGCTCTGTGATTTTTCCGGTGCAACGGGGTTCATCTTTGGTGAGTCGGCATGGTAAACATGGTGCATGCGAGCGGCAAGGATTCCGCTACACAAAACCACTTTCGAGGTGTCTACACCGGCGCGGTGCATGATGTTTGTGGTTGTAACGGAAAATGCACCAAGTCAGTGACGAAAACAGGGATTCAGCGAGTGTTCTCGGAGGGGATATGTGCTGGTTTGCGCTGGCACGCCTCCTGCTAATAATGAACTGACTTTTGCCTTTTCCTCCTCCTTTGGGGTAAAAGTTTTCATTTCGGCCGAGCCTTGTGCTCGGCCGTTTCTTTTTATGCGCATGCTTGATGAGCCTGCCCGTCGAAGTACGTGCAACAGGAGTCCCGCGGTAGCCAATCCTGCGGTTTTCCGGCACAATTCTTCGTAGATTATTGTTTAAAGTAGTTTTTTGCCCGTTTCGCGTTTGCTTGCATTTGTTTCGCTCGTTTCGCTCGCGCAATCCCTCAACAGGTGAACTGCGCGGTCACTTTCACTTCGGGGATTGCGACAGTCGAGATATGGCCACTGATGCTCCTTTGATCCTGACGCTGGATTTTCACGGCGTTCCGCACCGCTGGGTTACCTGGCAGCAGGCGTGCTTCTACTACGCAAAGAATCTCGTTGCCTGGACGCTCGGTGAAACCGCGTTCACGGTCTATGGCGGCACTTCTAGGCTGACCGGCAAGCGTTCGAGCATATCCGGTCAATCAATCATCGCCATCAAGGGCAAGGCGATGGCGATCAAGGGATTCAACCAGATTCCGCCCTTGAACAATCGCGAACTGTTTCGGCGCGACCACCACACCTGCGCATACTGCGGCGGGGAATTCAATTTCCTTCGATTGACTCGCGACCACATCAAGCCGGTATCGCGTGGCGGTCGCGACACCTGGATGAACGTGGTGACCGCTTGCCGCCATTGCAACGGCATCAAGCGCAATCGCACACCGGAGGAAGCCGGTGTGCAGTTGATTTACGCGCCCTATGTGCCCAATCGGGCGGAATACCTGATTCTGACGAATCGCCGCATCCTGTCCGACCAGATGGAGTTCCTGCGTCCGCACGTGGCGGATCACAGCCGGGTCCTCGCACTGGCGGACGCTCCCGCCTGACCGGCGGCATCTGTCATTTCATTGCACGGATCAATGCCTGGAGCACTCCTCCGGCAGCCAGTGCTTGCGGTAAAATACCCCCATATCTTCAAGAGGTTCCATTTGTGTCGCCAGTCCTGAAAGCCACCTTCCTTAATTTCGAACAGCCGATTGCAGAGCTGGAAACCAAGATCGAGGAATTGCGTTTCGTGCAGGACGATTCCGCGGTGGATATTTCCGACGAAATTCAGCGCCTGCAGAAGCGAAGCCAGACGCTGACCAAGGATATTTACGCCAAGCTGACCTCCTGGCAGGTTGCGCAGGTGGCCCGCCATCCGCAGCGTCCGTATACTCTTGATTACATCGGTTCCATCTTTACCGACTTTGAAGAACTTCACGGGGATCGGGGATTCGCCGACGATGCATCCATCGTGGGCGGCCTGGCGAGATTCGGCGGCCAGTCGGTCATGGTCATCGGCCACCAGAAGGGGCGCGATACCAAGGAAAAGATTTATCGCAACTTCGGCATGCCGCGCCCGGAGGGCTATCGCAAAGCCCTGCGTTTCATGCGCATTGCGGAAAAGTTTGGCGTCCCTGTCATTACGTTCGTGGATACACCCGGTGCCTATCCCGGCATCGGCGCCGAAGAACGGGGACAATCGGAGGCGATTGGCCGCAACCTTTACGCCATGGCCGAACTGCGCGTGCCCATCATCTGCACCGTCATTGGCGAAGGCGGATCCGGCGGGGCGCTGGCCATTGCGGTGGGTGACATTACGATGATGCTGCAGTACTCGACCTATTCGGTGATCTCTCCGGAAGGCTGTGCATCCATTCTATGGAAGAGCGCCGACAAGGCTCCCGAGGCCGCGGAGACACTGGGCATTACAGCGCCCCGGCTCAAGACACTGGGCCTGATCGACAAGATCATTCCCGAGCCGCTGGGCGGCGCGCACCGCGATCATGCTGCAGCAGCGCAGAATCTCAAGAAAGCCCTGCAGGAAGCCCTGCGCACCTTCGGTGAAAAGGATACCGCCGAACTGATCGAACAGCGGTTCGAGCGGCTGATGGGTTATGGCAAGTTCAAGGAAGCCGAACTCCGCTGAACTGAAGGTGGTGGTGGCAGAGCGGCTGCGCTCCGCCGTCCCGCCGGGGGCACGCCTGGTACTCGGGCTGTCCGGCGGAATCGACTCCGTTGTGTTGCTCGATACCCTGGTGGCACTCGCGTCAACGTATCCGTTTGCCTTGAGTGCGGTGCACGTCAATCACGGCATCAGCAGCCATGCGCCGCATTGGGCCGCATTCTGTGAGGCGCTCTGCAGGCAAAGGCAGATTCCCTTTGCGCTGGAGCAGGTCGTTCTCAACCGGAATGCCGGAATGGGACTGGAAGGCGCTGCCCGGGAGGCGCGCTACGAAGCGTTGGCGCGACGCGCGGCCGAATCGGACGCCGATTTCATCGTCCTCGCCCATCACCGGGATGACCAGGCCGAAACGCTGCTGCTTCATCTGCTGCGTGGGGCCGGCCCGCGTGGCCTTTCCGGCATGCCTGAGCGACGGTGCATCCGGGGCGTACGTGCAAATCTGCTGCGTCCCCTGCTCGACATACCGCGGAGCGCAATCGAATGTCATGCCCGCACCCAGGGACTGGAGTGGGTCGAGGATGAATCCAATCAGGACGTCGGCTTCAAACGCAATTTCCTGCGCAATCGCATATTGCCCGAGCTGGAATCGGCCTTCCCCGGCGCTGGTCAGGCCATCGTGCGCAGCGCAGCGAATATTGCTGAAGCGGGCGAACTGCTCGACAACCTGGCCGATGAGGACCTTGCAAAGGTGGCCTCCGGCAGCGGCCTCGACAGGCAGGGCCTGTTGCTGATGGGCGAAGTCCGTGCCCGCAATGCACTGCGGCGCTGGTGTGAAATTCTTGGTGCACCCTGGCCGGGGCTGGCGGCCTTGAAGGAACTGTTGCGCCAGATTGCCACGGCAGACCGGGGTGCGGCCGTCCATGTTCGTTTCGCAGACTGGTCATTTCGCCTGTATCGGGAAGCGCTGTATCTGGAGCCATTGATGCACGCTGTATCGCAAGACTTCGCTGTGCGCTGGCAGGGCGAATCCGAGTTATATCTTGCGGATATCGGCGGAGTCCTGCGTTTTTGTCCTGCGGAAGGGGATGGATTGTCCGAAGCACGACTGCGTTCGGGCACGGTGGCGATCGGGCTGCGACGCGGTGGGGAGTCCCTGCAACCGGATGTTCGGCGGCCAGCGCGGTCACTGAAATATCTCTTCCAGGAATCCGGAATACCCACCTGGGAGCGTAACCGGCTTCCCCTGGTGTTCTGTGACGGGGCGCTGGTTTTGGTGCCGGGTATCGGGATTGATTGCCGATGGAAAGCGGCACCGGGGGAGGCGGGAATGATTGTGACCTGGGACGCGAGCCGACACTGAGTCACGAGCGACTCTGGCTCAGCGCGCGGCTCCGCGCAGGGACTTTTCCTCCGGCTCCAGGGTCCGTTGCATCCGCGGAAACTCGACGCGTATCAGTGTCCCCTGGCCACCGGCCGGCGTCCTGATCTCCACCGTGCCGTGATGCCGGCTGGCGATCTCGCGGACGATCGCCAGCCCCAGGCCGCAGCCATCTCCGGGGGTGCCCTTTGCGCGATAGAAGCGTTCGAACACGCGTTCGCGCTCCTCTTCCGGAATGCCACGGCCGTTGTCTTCGACTTCGATCGCGGCGTTTGCGCCACGCTCTTCGGTCCGGACAGTGATGGTGCCACCGTCGTGCGTATAGGCCAGGGCGTTTTCCAGAAGGTTGGCCAGGAGCTCACGCATGAGCAGGGGTTCCCCGTAAGTCCAGGCATCCTGCAGCTCAAATCCCATGTCGACATTTTTGGCAAGCGCGCGGGGAACCCAGTCCTGAACCGCGCGCGCGGAAATCTCATGCAGATTGACCGGGTTGTCGTAAAGATCGGTGGTCTCCTCGGGCTCGGCGCGCGCCAGCGTCAGCAACTGGTTGACCATGTGGCTGGTGCGGTTTGTTTCGCCAGCAATCATGTCCAGCAGCGAGCGCAATTCCAGCGTGCTGGGCTGGCGCAATGCAAGTTCGGCATGGGTCTTGAGGCCGGCCAGCGGGGTGCGCAGCTGATGCGCTGCATTGGCGATGAAGCGTTGTTGCCCATCAATGGATGATTTCACCCTTCCAAGCAGGCGATTGATGGCGTTGATGATCGGTACCAGCTCTGAAGGCTTGCCATCGGGCAGTACCGGTCGCAGGTCCTGCGGTGATCGTATGGCAATGTCGTCACGCAACTGTTCAAGCGGCGCCAGTCCGCGGCCGATGCCGTGCCACACCAGCCACAGCGCGGCCAGCGCGATGGCCAGTTCGGCAAACATCGAAGCCAGCAGGATGTCCAGCACGATCTTGTCGCGTTTGACATAGGTTTCCGCGGCCTGCACCACGACCGGCCCGAGCGTATGAGGAACATGCAGGGCGGCCACACGCAGGCGATCCTCCCCCAGTGTGGTGTCGTAGTAAATGAATCCGGCAGGCGGAATGTCCGATGGGGGCGGCGGAAGGCGCTGGTTGCCTGCGATGATTTCGTTCTGCGGGCCGCGGACCTGGATGAACACCCGGTCGCGTGAATCGATCCGCAATGCGTCCAGTGCGACCTGGGGCAGGTCCACCGTGATCTTTTCTGCATCCTTGGAGATGTGGTTGGCAACAGCCAGCACCGGATCGAGCAGGGCGCTGTCATAGGCGTCATTGGCCGCATTCAGCGCCAGATAGTAGGTGGGAATCGCACTGGCAAGTATGAGCACGGCAAGTGGCCAGACCAGCCATCCGGTGAGGATGCGCCGAATGCTGGTTGGTGTTGCCGCAAAGGCCATTTCAGGAGTTCTGCTGCGCCGAGTCGGGGTCTTCGACCAGATAACCGAAGCCGCGCACGGTGCGTATGCCGATGCCGGCCTTCTGCAGCTTGCTGCGCAGGCGTGAAATGTAGACTTCGATGGCATTGTGCGTGAGCGAGTCATCCCAGCTGCACAGGGCCTGCAGCATCTGCTCCTTGCTCACGACCTGGCCGGCGCGCATTAACAGGTATTCGAGCACGCTCCATTCGCGCGGCGTGAGTTCCAGGACATCCTTGCCAATGTGCGCGCGCCGTCCGACGACATCGACGGTCAGCTGTCCGAACTGCATGCGCGGGCTGCGCACGGCCTGGCTGCGGCGGATCAGGGCGCGCACGCGCGCCTCCAGTTCCGGCAGCAGGAAGGGCTTGATCACGTAATCGTCGGCGCCAAGGTCAAGGCCCTGCACGCGGTCGGCTTCGGCATCGTGCGCCGTGAGCAGAAGGATGCTTCCAGTCTGGTGATGCTTGCGCAAGGTCTTCAGGACTTCAAAACCATCAATGCCCGGCAGGCTGATGTCCAGAATGATCAGGTCATAGTGTTCTTCCGAACACGCGCGCAACGCCAGTTCCCCTGTGGGCGCATGGTCAACGGCATACCCGGAGTGCTTCAAAGTGCGCAACAGGCCATCGGCCAATGCCTTGTCATCTTCTACGATCAGTATTCTCACGCCAAGCCCTTGATCGGATTCATGGTTTAGGATACCACGCGCAACAGCTTGAGTACCGTTGGACATTTTTGGCTCGCACTCAGTCTGGTGTAGCGATGCGCACCGCAAGTCGGGGGTGCCAGCGCAATTCGGGCACAGTCTATTCGTCCCGACCCGGTGAATGCTGAGAGCGGACTGACAGCACTGTCATGGCGGGGTCTGATCCGAAGGCACATTCGCAATGCAATCGATGGCGCTGATATTGCGCGCATCATGTCTGCTGTTTGCATTCCGGGAATGCGTTGCGCCGGCAGATGTCGCAAGATGCGTTGCCCGGGAAGGCGTGTAAGCGTAAAATACCGCCGCTCGGGGTGTAGCGTAGCCTGGTAGCGCGCCTGGTTTGGGACCAGGATGTCGGGAGTTCAAATCTCTCCACCCCGACCAGATTTGTTTGTCGGGCGGTCAGCGCGTTCCCCCGATGTCCACGGCCCGACGGATTGTGCCTGTAGCTCAACTGGATAGAGCACCAGCCTTCTAAGCTGGGGGTTGTGGGTTCGATTCCCGCCGGGCACGCCAAGCTTGCTGGCGTACGTGGCAGGTCAGTTTCAATGGTGGCTGTAGCTCAATGGTAGAGTCCTGGATTGTGATTCCAGCTGTTGTGGGTTCGAATCCCATCAGCCACCCCACTTATCTCAATGATTCCACTAGGTTTTGTTGCGCCCCCGGTCTGGGGGAGGAATTCGCTCAATCGCCTTCTCCAAACGTAGCATTTCTAGCTCGTTTTGTTCCCCATCCAACCACTTCGAATAGGTGCTGTGAAACATCTCGATGGAGTGCCCGAGTTGCTTTGCACAGAACGCCGAAGTCATCCCGGCCATCAGCATGATGGTCGCGTACGTGATCCTCGAGAGCGACCACTTCGACATGCACAACCGGGGCGCGGCCGAACTGCTCAAATGGCTTGAGCCGCTGGCGCAGTAGCGCCTACCTGCCGGTCCACACCGGCTTCCTTTTCTGCAGGAAGGCGTTGCGCCCCTCGACGTGGTCCTGGCTGTGGGTCGCCGCGTGGGCCCGCCTGGCTACGAGTTCCATGTCGCGATCGTCCGGGTCTTTCACCAACTCGTTGATGGCGGTCTTGGCATTGAATATCGCCAGCGGCGCATTGCCGGCGATGACCTCGGCGTAGGAACGCGTGTAACTCTCCAGTTCGGCTTCAGGCACGACCTTGTTCACCATCCCCAGACGCAGGGCCTCCTCGGCGCCATACTGCCGCGCGGTCATCATCACTTCCTTTGCCGCGGAGGGGCCGACCAGGTCCATGAGCTGGCGCATGCCGAAGGCGTCGTAGCCGCGGCTCAGCTTAGCCGCGGGAATGCCGAACTTCGCGCCCTCGCTGCAGATGCGCAGGTCGCAGTTCAGCGCGAGGCCCATGCCACCGCCCAGGCAATAGCCCCGCACCATCGCAATGGTGGGTTTTTCGATAGTGCGTAGTTTCCGGCCAGTATCCAGGCGGATGCGCTCGGCCTCTTGCTGGCTCTCCGGCGTGGTGCGCCCGTGCATGTCGGCAATGTCCCCGCCGGAGATGAAGGTCTTGTCGCCGCCGCCGCGCAGAATCACCACGCGGATATCGACATCGGCGGCGAAATCGTCCAGCGCCTTCCCGGCCGCGACCCACATGCTCAAAGCCATGGCATTGCGGGTTTCCGGCGCATTGACGATGATCCAGCCCAGGTGGCCTTCCTTGACGGCCTTGATCTTGTCGGTGGGTTCGATTTTCGCCATTGCGCTCATGGCCCTCGCTCCTTGAATGTTTCACTGAGGCTGGAGAATACCCGGCTATGCGCTGTCACGCTTCAAAGACCATAATACCAATTGCAAAAAAAAGAAATTTGGCCGGAATCCGGCGGAAGCATCGGAAAGGATATCCCGTAAGCATGAATTTCCGCACGCCGCCTGCCATCGTCGACAAGCTGAGCTCGGGCATGGCCCGCATCGCCAGGGCGGATGACTTGGTGAAAAAACTCGGCGATGGCGACATCGAATTCTTCGGCAGCTCGTCCGACTACCTGCGCCGGCACATCGCCGCGGAACTCAGCCGCTGGAGCAAGGTGGTGGATGAGGCCGGAAGAATGATCCGTCAACCTGAAGAAAGCCAAACCAGCATGAAACTTCGCTTCATCACCGCCACACTGGCGCTCTGCACGTCCCTGTGCGCCGGCACGGCCCAGGCACAGGCCAACAACTACCCGTCCCGGCCCGTCGTGATCATCAACCCCTTCCCCGGCGGCGCCACCGACATCGGCGCTAGGATCTACTCGCAGAAACTCACCGAGTCGCTGGGCAAGCCCTTCGTTATCGATTACAAGCCCGGCGCGGGTTCGGTGATCGGCACTAATTTCGTGGCCAAGGCGCCGCCCGATGGCTACACCCTGCTCATCACCTCGGCCGCCTTCACCATCACGCCAGCCACGCATCCCGACTTGCCCTACGACCCCATCAAGGACCTGGCGCCCATATCGCTAACGCTGAAAAAGCCCGCCATGCTGATGGTGCACCCGGCTCTGCCCGTCAACGATTACGAAGAATACATCACCTACGCCAGGGCCAATCCGGACAAACTCAACTTTGGTACTACCGGCGTGGGCGGCAGCTACCACCTGGTGGGCGCCTGGCTGCATGGCGCCACCAACACCCGGGTCACCTACGCGCATTACAAGGGTTCGTCACAGCTGTTCGCCGACCAGATGGCGGGACGCATCCATGTCTCCCCGGCAAGCATCTTCAACGGCCTGCCCTACGTGAAATCCGGCAAGCTGCGCGCCATTGTCATCATCAGCAAGGAACGCTCGCCGCTGCTACCGGGCATGAAAACGGTGGCAGAACAAGGCATACCCGATTTCGACTATTCCGCATGGGAAGGCATGTTCACCACGGGCGCTGTTCCCCGCAACATCGTCACCTTGCTGTCGTCGGAGTTCGGCAAGATCGCGAAAATGCCCGACGTCGCCGAGAAATTCAGGGAGGACGGCTCCCTCATGGTGGGCAGCACTTCTGAAGAATTCCGCAGGCACATCGCGGTCGAAATCGAGCGCTGGCGCAGGATCATCAAGGACAACAACATCAAGGCGGCCGACGACTAGGGCCGCCTGAACGAAATTGAAGCTTGCGTAGTCGGGCAGCAATATCCCAGAACTTTTCTAAAGTTTGTCCTTTTTGAGCGGCTAAGGGTGTACTACGGAGTTGTGCTCTATACAGAGTTTGCTTCGATTGCCCTTATCAACTCCTTCATGATTCCTTCACAAGTTTTCGCTGTACTTGCGGATGCGAGCAAATCGTTGAGCGGAAGCTTGGCCGCCATTTGGCCCTTATGCGCAGGCATATTGACGAAAATTGTGATGCCATTTGCAATACATGTTCCGATAAATTCGAAGACTTTTTGGGCAAGTATTTGCTTCACAGATGCCAACCTCTGAACCACGAGTCCTTCCTGTTCGACCCTGATCATCAAATTGGAGCGATCAGGCCTCCAGGTATCGTCAAGTCCTCCAAGCATTCTCCATCCGCAACGGAAGGGTCGACACGCAGAGGGTCTTGATCCATAGAAATCGCAACCCTTGGCAGGGGTCAGGTTCCTGCAGTCGACGTTCTCAGCGTTTTCGTGTTGATTCGCAGGCTTACGCAGCACGCCGAGCAACTTCCGCATTGCCGGACTGGGACGAGTGGTGTCGGGACGTTTTTCGTTGTGAGATGCATTCAAAACCGCTCTGACCACGGGGGGGCAGCATAGATTTGGGCGTGCAAAATAATAGCGCTTTCTTGAAGGTTCTCTGGGTTATCAAAACTATTTCTTCAGAGAAGCCATAACTCTCATGGCTCTCTCAAATGCCTTGCCAGTTTCATCTGCCTCTAATTCTTTTGCCGTTTTCTCAAAATGTGCCGACTGCTTGGCTTGAGCCAATTTCCGCGCAGTCCGCTTGCCTTCCATCTTTTTTGGCTTTGGTTTTGATGCCAACTGTGCCTCCTGCTTCTGAATGTTGCGGGTTCACCGCCAAGAATTTCTGCAGCATCCCTCAGCCTTTGCCGCGTGTCGCTTCAAGCGCCTGTTCCCGGGTCAGCAGGCACACGAATTCATCACCGCCGCTGGTATCCAGCCAGGTGAACTCCGTGCGTGGCCAGGCCTTCTCCAGCACCGCACGGTTGTGCCCGACCTCCATGACCAGCAATCCGTTCGGCGCCAGGAATCGCGGGGCCTCGGTCATGATGCGCTTCACCAGTGAAAGCCCGTGCGTTCCTCCGGCCAGGGCCAGTTTCGGCTCATGGCGATATTCATCGGGGAGGGCGCGCATGGATGCCGTATCGACATAGGGCGGGTTCGTGATGATCAGGTCGTAGCGACCCTCTGCCACATGGGGTACTTTGCTGAACAGGTCGGATTCAATCAATCGTACGCGTCGGGACAGGCGGTGCCGGCGCACGTTGATGGCGGCCACTGCCAGCGCATCCGGTGAGAGGTCAACGGCATCGATCCGGGCCTTCCTGAAATTCTGCGCGGCAAGAATGGCGAGGCAGCCCGAGCCGGTGCACATGTCCAGCACCCTTGCAACTTTGCCGGGGCGCTCCAGCCAAGGTGAAAATTGTTCATCCAGCAGTTCGGCGATGAAGGAGCGCGGCACGATGACGCGCTCATCCACATAAAAGCGCCGGCCGGACAGCCACGCTTCGTGCAGCAGGTAGGCGGCGGGGGCCCGGCTGCGAATGCGTTCCGCGATCAGTTCGTCGGCGTGCCTGCGTTCGACGTCCGTGAGGTCGCGGGCCAGAAGTTCATCGAATCGCGCAGGTGGGATGCGGCAGACATTGGCGAGCATCCATGCAGCTTCGTCGTACGCGTCCTGCGCACCGTGCCCGAAGAAGAGCTTTGCACGACGCAGCCGCCGGCCGGCCCCGTTGATCCAGTCTTCGGCTGAAGACCTTGCCATCAGGTCGCGTACTGCGTTGGGCATTGCGCTCAGGGCTTGAGCAGCCGGCGCAGCGTGCCGAGGTAGATGTCCTTCAGCGGCTCGATATCAGCAAGCTCGATGTGTTCGTTCAGGCTGTGGATCGTGGCGTTGACCGGACCGAACTCAACGACCTGCGGGCAAATCGCGGCAATGAAGCGGCCGTCGGAAGTGCCGCCATCCGTGGAGATGGTCGTCGCAATGCCGCGTACTTCCTTTACCGATTCGGTCATCGCGTTTGTCAGATCGCCGCGCGGCGTCAGGAAGGGCATACCGGATACGCGCCACTGGATCGTGTATTCAAGTCCGTGCTTCTTAAGTACGGCTTCGAGCCGCTGCTGCAGTCCTTCCGGCGTGCTTTCCGGCGAGAAGCGGAAATTGAACTGGATTTCCACCTCACCGGGGATGATGTTCACGGCACCGGTGCCGCCGTGGATGTTGGACATCTGCCAGGAGGTGGGAAGGAAGTATTCGTTGCCACGGTCCCATTCGATTGCGGCCAGTTCGGCCAGTGCGGGTGCCACCTGGTGGATGGGGTTGCGCCCCAGTTGTGGATAGGCGATGTGGCACTGGATGCCACTGACCTTGAGCACGCAGCCCATGGATCCACGCCGGCCGTTCTTGATCATGTCGCCAAGCGACTTGACCGAGGTAGGTTCGCCGACGATGCAGTAGTCGAGCGTTTCGCCACGCGCCTTGAGCATTTCCACGACCTTGATCGTGCCGTCGGTGGCTGCCGCCTCTTCATCGGAGGTGATGAGAAAGGCGATGGAGCCGGGGTGGTTCGGATGGGTTGCAACGAATTGCTCGACTGCGACCACGAAGGCGGACAGCGAGGTCTTCATGTCAGCAGCGCCCCGGCCGAACAGCTTGCCGTCGCGCTCGGTCGGCACGAATGGGTCGGAATGCCATTGTTCCAGCGGCCCGGTGGGAACCACATCGGTGTGGCCGGCCAGGCAGACCAGCGGGCGCGCGGTGCCGCGCCGTGCCCACAGGTTCGTGACGCCGCCGGATTTCAGTGTTTCCAGCTTGAAGCCGATGCGCGCGAGGCGCGTGCCGAGCACCGCCTGACAATCGCCATCATCCGGACTGACGGAAGATCGCGCAATCAGGTCGCGGGCGAGGGTCAGGGTCGGACTGGCGGAATCGGCGTGATCGGGCATGGCAGTTTCAGTTGGTTCAGGGATGGATCAGGTCGTCTCGCCGACGTCCAGCTTGAATGAAGCGAAGGAGCCGGCTTCCGGAGGCGGTCCTGCGGGAGCAGCCGGTGCAGCGGCTGCGCCGGGCTTGGCATCTCCCTTGATCAGGCCCTTGCGCTTTTGCATTTCCACGCCGGCTTCGGTGTTGTTGATCAGCCACATCAGGTTGGTTGCCGAATCGGAGTTGAGCATGGCCTCCTCTTCGGTGATGGAGTCCTCGAGCAGCATCTTGAACAGCGCCTGCTCGAAGGTCTGGCAGCCGGGCGACAGGCTCTTCTCCATCGCGTCCTTGATCTCGTTGACCTCGCCCTTCTGGACCAGCTCGGCGATGTGGCGGCTGTTGAGCAGCACCTCGACCGCGGCGTTGCGACCACCGGCCTTGTTCTTCACCAGCCGCTGGGAAATGATCGACTTCAGCGTGGCCGCAAGGTCTTCGAGCAGCGCAGGGCGATTGTCCAGCGGATAGAAGCTGATGATGCGGTTCAGGGCGTGATAGCTGTTGTTGGCGTGCAGTGTGGCAAGGCACAGGTGGCCGGACTGGGCGTAGGCAATCGCCGCAGCCATGGTGTCCTTGTCGCGGATTTCGCCGATCAGGATGATGTCCGGCGCCTGGCGCAGTGCATTCTTCAGCGCCACCTTGAAATCCAGGGTATCGGTGCCGACTTCACGCTGGTTGACGATGCACTTCTTGTTATGGAAGATGAATTCGACTGGATCCTCGAGTGTCAGGATGTGGCCGGGCTTCTGCTCATTGCGGTAGTCGAGCATGGCCGCCAACGAGGTCGATTTGCCGGAACCGGTGGCGCCCACCATCAGGATCAGCCCGCGCTTTTCCATGATGATTTCCTTGAGGACCGAAGGCAGCTTGAGCGAGTCAAAGGCGGGAATGGTTCCCGGGATGAAACGGATTACGACGGCGGGCGTGCTTTTCTGGCGAAAGGCGCTGATGCGGAATGCCCCGGCGCCTTCCAGCGGCACCGCGGTGTTCAACTCCATCGTGTCCTCGTATTCCTTCTTCTGCTTGTCGCTGATGACCTCGTAGAGCAGATTTGTGATCGTGGTGGAGTCCATGACCTGCTGGCTCACCGGAATGGCCACCCCGTTGATCTTGATGTTGATGGGCGCGCCCACCGACATGAACAGGTCGGAGGCCTTCTTGTCGGCCATCAACTGGAACAGGCGTTTCATTGCGGACATGGGCATCTCCCTCCAGATGCGTCGCGCGGGGCGTCAGTCGCCGCGCAACAATTCGTTGATGCTGGTCTTGGCTCGGGTCTGCGGTGTGACCTGTTTGACGATCACTGCGCAGTATAGGCCGTAACTTCCGTCGGGCGAGGGCAATGTGCCCGGCACCACGACCGAACCCGCCGGCACGCGGCCATAGCTGACCCGGCCGGTGGCACGGTCGTAGATCTTGGTGCTGGCGCTGATGAACACACCCATGGACAGCACGCAGTTCTCCTCGACGATCACGCCTTCGACCACTTCGGAGCGCGCACCGATGAAGCAGTTATCCTCGATGATGGTCGGGTTGGCCTGCAGCGGCTCCAGCACGCCGCCGATGCCCACGCCGCCGGAGAGGTGCACGTTCTTGCCGATCTGGGCGCAGGAACCCACCGTGGCCCAGGTGTCCACCATGGTGCCTTCGTCGACATAGGCACCGATGTTCACGTAGGAGGGCATCATCACCACGTTCTTTGCGAGATAGCAGCCGCGGCGTGCCACTGCAGGCGGCACCACCCGGAAGCCACCGGCGGCGAAGTCCTGCGGCGTGTAGCCGGAGAACTTGGTGGCGACCTTGTCGTAGTACTGCGTCGAGCCGCCGGGCATGACGGCATTGTCCTGCAGCCGGAAGGACAGCAGCACCGCCTTCTTGACCCACTGGTGCACAACCCAATCACCATCGCATTTTTCCGCGACGCGCAGGGTGCCCTTGTCCAGTTGCGAGATCACCTGCTCGACGGCGTCGCGCAGCGCCGCGGTTGCGGAGGCGGGATTGATCGAGGCGCGGTCTTCCCACGCGGCGCCTATGGTGGTTTGCAGGTCTGACATGGCGGCTTTCAGTGTTTGGTGATTACAATCAAATTTGAAATTAAAAGACTATTCAAAGCGTATTTTAGTAGAAATTATGATCAGCGCTATTTTTGCAGATAGAGCGCCTTGGCACATTCGCCGATGCGCCTCGCTGCTTCCACGCACTCGGCAAGCGACGCCACCAAGGCGATGCGGATGTAACCTGCACCCGGGTTGACGCCATTGGCCTCACGCGCCAGGTAGCTGCCGGGCAGCACCGACACGTTGTGGCGCTGGTACAGCTCACGCGCGAAATCCACGTCCGATTCGGGGGTCTTGATCCAGAGATAAAAACCGCCTTCCGGCATGGCGGTCTGCAGGGGCGCCGCGATCAGGGGCAGCACGGCCTTGTACTTTTCTACGTACAGGCGGCGGTTCTCGCGCACATGGGCTTCATCGTTCCAGGCGGCAACGCTGGCAGCCTGGATGGTGCCGCTCATGGCATTACCATGGTAGGTGCGATAGAGCAGGAAGTTCTTCATCAGCTCTGCGTCGCCGGCGACAAAGCCGGAGCGCATGCCGGGCACGTTGGAACGCTTGGACAGGCTGGAGAAAATGATCAGGCGCTTGAAATCGGGGCGGCCGAGCATGATGGCGGCCTGCAGCCCACCCAGCGGCGGCTGGCTTTCGTCGAAGTACAGTTCGGAGTAGCACTCGTCCGAGGCAATGTAGAAGCCATGGCGGTCTGCCAGCTCGAACAGTTGCTTCCATTCAGCCAGCGGCATGACCCGGCCACCGGGATTCGAGGGGGAACAGGTGTAGAACAACTGGACGCGTTTCCACACAGCTTCTGGGATGGACTTGAAATCCGTCGGGATGTGTGTGGTGGCCGGCGTGTTGAGGTAGACCGGATCGGCGCCGGCCAGCATCGCCGCACCTTCATAGATTTGATAGAAAGGATTCGGAGAAATCACCACTGGATCGGGTTTGGTCCGGTCCACCACCACCTGCGCGATGGCGAACAGGGCTTCGCGCGTTCCCATGACAGGCAGTATCTGGGTTTCCGGGTCGATCGCGGGCAGGCCGTAGCGACGTTTCAGCCAGCCGGCAATGGCGTTGCGCAGTTCCGGCGTCCCCAGGGTCAGCGGATAACCGGCAAGCCCTGCCAGACTCGAGGTCAGCGCCTGCTTGATGAACTCCGGCGTCGGGTGCTTGGGCTCACCGATGTAGAGCGGAATGAGCGAATACGCCGGATCCGGCGTCACCGGGGCGTACAGCGCCTTGAGCTTTTCGAAGGGGTAGGGCTGCAGGCGGTTGAGGTCGGGATTCACGGTGTCCTGTCTTTGGAAAATGCCGCTTTGGTACGCCGTAGCGTCAAGCGCGCAATTATAAGAGGGTCGGAAAACGGTGTCCGCAAAAAGTGGCTTGCGTGCGGTGGCAAAAACACCGCCATTCACGCCTTGATTTGCGCCCGCTTCAATGCGGAGCCTGGGTTGGATCTTCTGCCGGCTGATCGGGTAGCGCGATGGCCGTTTTCCAGCCGCGCTTGCGGTGTTCTGCGACCACCGTGGTGTAAATCCCCCCACGGACAAAAAAGCGTGCAGTCAAACGCATGAAGCGTGGCGAGATGGCCTTCACCAGGTCATCCAGGATGCGATTCGTAACGGCCTCATGGAAGGCACCCTCGTTGCGGAACGACCAGACATAGAGTTTCAGGCCCTTTAGCTCCACACAGCGCTTGTCCGGGATGTAGTCAAGGTACAGTGTCGCGAAATCCGGCTGGCCGGTCATGGGGCACAGGCAGGTGAACTCCGGAATCTGCATGCGGATCAGGAAATCCCGCTGCGGGCTGGGGTTGGCAAAGGTCGGCAGTTTCTGGCTGGGCTTGGAGGGCATTTCGACACTGGAAAATGATTGGAAAATAGTCCCGTCAATGGCCCCCGCGGGGGCCGTATGGGGACAAAAGCAGGCGGGGGAAATGGTAATATATTTCCCCGATCCGACGCGGAAGTTTCATGTGCATTCCGAAATGCACCCTGCAACCGAACCTGCGCGGCGGCCGAGAATAACATTGCAGCCTTGAAAGCTCCGTCCGCGACCACCCGAGACCACGACAACACTCCGTCCGGCCCCTTGTTTGACCTGTCCAACAAATTGCCGGCCCTCCATTTTCTTCAGAAACGCTGCCAGTGCGCCTCACACATATCAAGTTAGCCGGGTTCAAGTCCTTCGTCGATCCGACCCAAGTCAACGTGCCAGGCGACCTCGTCGGCGTGGTCGGCCCCAATGGTTGCGGCAAGTCGAACATCATCGATGCGGTGCGCTGGGTGCTGGGCGAGTCCCGCGCCTCGGCGCTGCGCGGCGATTCCATGCAGGACGTCATTTTCAACGGCTCCACGCTGCGCAAACCCGTGGCACGCGCCAGCGTTGAGCTGATTTTCGACAACAGCCTGGGTCGTGCAGCCGGGCAATGGTCCGAATACGCCGAAATCTCGGTCAAGCGCGTGCTGACGCGCGAAGGCGAATCGGCCTATTTCATCAACAACACCCATGTCCGCCGCAAGGACATCCAGGACATTTTCATGGGGACCGGACTCGGACCCCGTGCCTACGCCATCATCGAGCAGGGCATGATTTCGCGCATCATCGAAGCCAAGCCTGAAGAACTGCGCGTGTTCCTGGAAGAGGCTGCAGGCGTGTCCAAGTACAAGGACCGCCGCCGCGAAACCGAGAACCGTCTCGCCGATACTCGCGAGAACCTGGCACGGGTCAGCGACATCCGTCAGGAACTGGGCACCCAGATCGAAAAGCTGGAACGCCAGGCCGAAGTGGCGCGGCGGTTCAATGAACTGTCCGCCGAGCGCGCGCACAAGCAAAACCTCCTCTGGGTGCTGCGTCGCCAGGAGGCAGAGACTGACGAGAAGCGCCATCGCCAGGACATTGAAATATCGACGAACAACCTTGAAGCCGAAACGGCCCGCCTGCGCGACATCGAAAAGCAGCTCGAGCAGACCCGCGAGGAGCATTACGCCGCCGGCGATGCGCTGAATGCCGCGCAGGGCGAGCTCTACACCTCGAACGCGGAAGTGGCACGACTTGAAACCGAAATCCGTTTCATTGCCGAAACCCGCCAGCGCCTTGAAGCGCAGACCGGGCAACTGCGCATGCAGCGCGAGAACGGCGAGCGCCAGCGCAGCGAACTCGAAGGCGCGGCGGCCCTTTGGCAGCAGCGCCTGGGCGAGGCCACGGAGCGCGCTGTTCAGGCGCGGCAGCGTGCGGTCGATGAAGCCGCGCGCATGCCGGGAATGGCCGAGGCACTGAGTGCCGTTCGTGCCCGGCTGGATGAGGAGCGCGCCCAGCTCGCACTGGCCGATCAGGCCTTTCAGCTTGAGCAAACGCATCTGGGACACGCCGGGAAATTGTTGCAAGGCCTGGCGGCACGCCATGACCGTCTTGCAGCAGAGCAGGCTGAGCTGGTTGCTCCGGATTCCGCAGCGTTGGCCACGCTCAATGCGGACCTCGAACAGGCCGCCACGGATATTGGCCGGCAGCAGGCCGAACTGGAAGAACAGGATGCCGCCCGCATCGGCGTGGTGGCACAGCGCCAGTCTGCGGTTGAAAAGCTCCAGGCGCTGGAGCGCGAACAGTCCGCGCTGGACGGCCGCCTCCTGACGCTGCAGCGCATCCAGAGCCAGGTCGATGAAAACGGCAAGATCCATGACTGGATCGGCCGTCACCAGTTGAGCAACAGCTCGCGGCTGTGGCAGAAGCTTCGCGTTGAGGCAGGCTGGGATGTGGCCGTGGAGTCCGTGCTGCGCGACCGGCTCCACGCCGTCGAGATCGGCAGCGCCGACCTGCTGCAGGATCTGCTGGACAACCCGCCCCCCGCCAGAATCACTGCGGTCACGCCGTTCAGCTTTGGCGAAGGCAGTTCCGCTGCTGCGGAACCCGGGCTCAAGCCGCTGTCCGAGCTGGTCACGCCGCTGGATGAATCGCTGCGGCCCTTGCTGGCCGGTTGGCTGCGGGACATCTATGTGGTGGACGGCACGCCGGGTCTGATGACGCGCATGGCATTGCCGCCGCAGGCCGTGCTGGTGAACCGCGAAGGACACCAGTTCGGTCGTTATGGCGTCGCCTTTTATGCGCCGGATTCAGCCGACTCGGGCATCCTCGCCCGTCAGCGTGAAATCGAATCCCTGGAGGCCGAGGCGCGTGAGCGTCTGGTCACGATCGAGCAGGCCAGGGCCACGGTCGAGCATGCCGGGCAGGTCCTTGCGGAGCACGACGAGAACCTGGCACATCTGCGTTCTGCGATCTCCGCACTGAAACAGCGTGACCACGACCGGCGCATCGAGTATGTGCGCCTCACCCAGACGCATGACCGCTACAACCAGCGCAGTGCGCAGATTGCCGCGGAGCTGGCCGAAATCGCCACGCAGAAGGCGGCCGAGGAAGCGACTTATGCCGCGGCCGAGGAAGGCCAGGCCCGTTACCAGGCGCAGATCGATGCCGTTCGCACGCAACTGGGCGAAACCGCCGCAGCGCACGGGCAGGCCGCGCAGGACCTCGAAACGCAGCGCGGTACCATCAGCCAGGCCGAGCGCGAAGCCCAGCAGGCCGCGTTTGCCGAGAAGGAATGTGTCGGCAAGATCGAGGAAATCGAGCGCATGTTGCTGACGGCGGCCGAACAGATGCAGAATGCACTGGCGCAGCTCGAGCAGTACAGCGGAGAGCTTGCCGGCTTGCAGGACGAGGGTCTGAAAGAGCAATTGCAGCAGTCCCTGTCGCAGCGCGTTGAAAAGGAACAGGCGCTGGCCGTGGCGCGAACCCGCCAGGACGATGCCACCTCGGCGCTGCGTGCCCATGAGGATGCCCGCAGCGAGACCGAACACAAGCTGCAGCCGCTGCGCGACCGCATCAACGACCTGCGGCTGAAGGAGCAGGCGGCACAACTCAACCGCGAGCAGTTCGGCAACCTGCTGACCGAGGCTGGTGTCAGCGAGGAAGTCGTTGCGACGCTGCTGGCGGAAGTCCGCCAGGGGCAGAAAGCATCTCCGCTGCAGGGCGAAATCACGCGCCTCAACAATGCCATCAACGACCTTGGCGCCATCAACATGGCGGCACTGGACGAACTGGCGACGAGCAGCGAACGCAAGGCCTTTCTGGACGCGCAGTCCGAGGACCTGGGTTCGGCACTGGATACACTCGAGAACGCAATCCGCAAGATCGACCGTGAAACGCGCGATCTGCTGCAGGCAACCTTCGATACCGTCAACGCGCATTTCTCGGAGAAGTTCCCGGCGCTGTTCGGTGGCGGCGAAGCTCGCCTGACCATGACCGGCGAAGAAATTCTCGATGCCGGCGTGGTGGTCACCGCGCGTCCACCGGGCAAGAAGAACTCCACGATCCATCTGCTGTCGGGCGGCGAGAAGGCGCTCACGGCGATTGCGCTGGTGTTCTCCTTCTTCCAGCTCAATCCGGCGCCATTCTGCCTGCTGGATGAGGTGGATGCGCCGCTGGATGATGCCAATACCGGCCGCTTCTGCAACCTGGTGTCGCAGATGTCCAAGCAGACGCAGTTCCTGTACATCAGCCACAACAAGCTGACCATGGAAATGGCCACCCACCTGGTGGGCGTGACCATGCAGGAACAGGGCGTGTCACGCGTGGTGGCGGTGGATATCGACGAAGCACTCAAACTCAGGGAACCCGTCGCGGCATGAGCGAACTGCAAATAGGCCTGCTTGCCATCGGCGCGGTGATCGTCGTTGCGGTGCTGGCCTATAACAAATGGCAGGACGTGCGCTACCGGCGCGAGTCCGAGCGCAGCTTTGGCGCCGGACGTGAAGATGTGCTGCTGAAAACGCCGCAGGACGGTGCGCGTGGCGAAGAAGCCCGGGAGAGTGCCCACCTAGCGCCTACGATGCCGGATGCGCCTGCGGAACGCATCGAACCGGGATTGTCTTCGGCCGGTCCGGACTCGGAGCCTGAACCGGCGATGCGTGCTGCTCCGGCAGCGCCGCCGCCTGAATCGTCGGACGCCTCGGACGGCGGCCTGTCCGAGGCGCTGGATTACATCGTCATTTTCGGCAGCGACGAGCCGATGCCGGCTTCCGCAGTGATCGACCAGGCGGTGCGTCTGCTGGCAAATTTCGGTCGCCCGGTACACATTGAAGGCAGCGACGGCGCGGGGCAGGACTGGATCGCACTTGCACACGGATTCAAATACCCGCAGATGCGTGCCGGCATACAGCTCGCTGACCGGCGCGGCATGATTTCATCGGAAGAACTGGGGCGCTTCGCCCGCGCGATGGAGGAACTTGCCGCCGCGATGGGTGCGTCGGTGATGCCGGCCGATCCGGCCACTGGCATGGTCAGGGCACAGGTGCTGGACCAGTTGTGTGGCGAAGTGGACATTCAGATTGCACTGAACATCGTTGCCAGCGAAGGCTTGTTTGCCGGCACCAAATTGCGCGCGCTGGCTGAATCAGCCGGCATGGCACTGGAAGGCGACGGACGCTTTCGGCGCCGCGATGACGCGGGCAGAGAACTGTTTTCACTGGCAAACAGTGGCGATGCGCCATTCTCGGCCGGATCAATTGGCGCGCTCACCACGGCCGGAGTCACCTTCGAATTCGATCTTCCGCGTGCACCTGGTGGAGCAGCGACCTTCGACCAGGTGGTCGTCCTCGCCAGCCGCTTTGCCCAGACGCTGGGGGGGCAAGTGGTGGACGACAATCGCGTCGCGCTCGGCCCCCAGGCAGTCGCCGCGATCCGCGCCCAGCTCGAGCCTGTCTACGGCACCATGGCCGCACAAGGCATTCCCGCCGGCAGCACGCTGGCGTTGCGGCTGTTCTCCTGAGCGATGGCGGTACCGAAGGACGCCGCAGCGCGGGCGGCAGCCTTGCATGTGGCGCTGGACGAACACAGCCACCGCTACTACGTTCTCGACGACCCCGCGGTTTCTGACGCCGAATACGACAGACTGTTCCGCGAACTGCAGGACCTGGAGGCTGCACATCCCGAGCTCGTCTCAGCGGACTCGCCGACCCAGCGCGTCGGCGCCACGCCGCTGGCGGCCTTTGCAAGCGTTGCACACAGCGTGCCCATGCTGTCGCTCAACAACGGGTTTTCCGACGAAGACGTCATCAATTTTGACCGGCGCGTGCGCGAAGGGTTGGAGCGGGATTCGATCCGCTATTCCGCCGAGCCAAAATTCGATGGCCTGGCGATCAGCCTGCGTTACGAGAAGGGCCGCTTCGTGCAAGGCGCCACGCGCGGCGACGGCGCCACTGGCGAGGATGTGACGCAGAACCTGCGAACCGTGCGCGGCATTCCGCTTCAGCTGCGCGGCAAGGCACCGCAGGTGCTGGAGGTGCGCGGAGAAGTGCTGATGTACAAGCGCGATTTTGCAGCGCTCAATGCGCGCCAGCGGGCTGCGGAGGCCAAGGAGTTTGTCAATCCGCGCAACGCTGCCGCGGGCAGCCTGCGGCAACTGGATTCGCGCATTACCGCCAGCCGGCCGCTGCGTTTCTGCGCCTACGGCATCGGCGAGGTGGCCGGCGTAACGCTGCCTGTCAGGCATTCCGAATTGCTGGACTGGCTCGCCGGGCTGGGCATGCCGGTTTCGAAGGATCGGTCCGTGGTGAACGGCGTTGAAGGCGTTCTTGATTTCTATCGCCGTCTCGGTGCTCGCCGCGCCTCGCTGCCCTATGACATCGATGGCGTGGTCTACAAGGTCGACGATTTGCGTGCCCAGGAACAACTGGGTTTCGTGTCGCGTGCTCCGCGTTTTGCGCTGGCGCACAAGTTTCCGGCGGAAGAGGCGCAGACCGAGATCGTGGATATCGACGTGCAGGTCGGTCGCACCGGCGCGCTGACGCCGACGGCACGCCTGAAGCCGGTGTTCGTCGGCGGCGTGACAGTCACCAATGCCACATTGCACAACGAAGATGAAGTCGCACGCAAGGATATATGGGTTGGCGACACGGTGATCGTTCGTCGCGCTGGCGACGTCATCCCCGAGGTCGTGCGTTCATTGCCGGAAAAGCGCCCGGCAACGGCCCGGCCGTTTCGCATGCCGGACAAGTGCCCGGTATGCGGCTCGGCCGTGCTCCGACTGCCCGATGAAGCAGTGGCGCGCTGCTCCGGCGGCCTGTTCTGCCCGGCGCAGCGCAAGCAGGCACTGCTGCATTTCGCGTCGCGCCGCGCCATGGACATCGAAGGCCTTGGGGAAAAAATTGTCGACCAGTTGGTGGAGCGCAATGTGGTGCGTGGCCCATCAGACCTTTACCGGCTGGGCGTTGCGGCACTGGCTGAACTGGAGCGCATGGGGGAGAAATCCGCGCAGAACCTGGTGGATGCCATCGAGGCATCGAAGAACACCACCCTGCAGCGCTTTATCTATGCGCTGGGCATTCGCAATGTCGGCGAAGCCACGGCACGTGACCTGGCGCGGCATTTCGGCAAACTGGACGGATTGATGGCGGCCTGCGAAGAGGCATTGCAACAGGTGCCGGACGTGGGGCCGGTGGTGGCCGAATCGATACGGCGTTTTTTTGCCGAGGCACACAACACCGAAGTCATCGAACAGTTGCGCGCAGGCGGCGTGACCTGGGAAGAGCATGAGCCGGCCGCCGCCCCGGTTGCAGGCAGGCTGTCCGGCAAAACACTGGTGGTGACTGGTACGCTACCAGCATTGACCCGCGACGAGGCCCGCGCCCTGATCGAGTCCGCCGGGGGCAAGGTGTCCGGATCGGTATCGAAGAAGACGGACTACGTCGTTGCCGGAGACGAGGCCGGCAGCAAGCTGGAACGCGCCCGGGAACTGGGTGTGGCAGTGATCGATGAAGCGCAATTGCGCGAACTCGCAGGCCACACAGGGCCCGCAGGCAAGAGTACAGAACCCTAGAAGGCAGTCATGAAAAAAGTCACCAAAGCCGTATTTCCCGTCGCGGGCATGGGCAGCCGCTTTCTCCCTGCCACCAAGGCCAGCCCGAAGGAAATGATGCCCATCGTGGACAAGCCGCTGATCCAGTACGCGGTCGAGGAGGCGGTGGCCTCCGGCATCACCGACATGGTGTTCATCACCGGGCGCAACAAGCGCGCCATCGAAGACCATTTTGACAAGGCCTACGAGGTCGAGTCCGAACTGGCGATGCGCGGCAAGAATGAACTGCTGGCGGTGATACAGAACATCATCCCCAAGCACGTCAACTGCATCTACATCCGCCAGACTGAGCCACTCGGCCTGGGGCATGCCGTGTTGTGCGCCCAGCCGGTGGTGCAGGACGAGCCGTTTGCCGTCATCCTTGCCGATGAACTGCTGGATGCAGAGCCGCCGGCCATCGCACAGATGGCGGCAATCTTCGAACGCGAACAGGCCTCCGTGCTCGGCGTGCAAAGCGTGCCGCGTGCTCAGACCGGCTCCTACGGCATCGTCAAGCTGGCGCATGAGGGCGGACTGGACCGCGTGGTGGGCATCGTGGAAAAGCCCTCGCCGAAGGACGCGCCATCGACACTGGCGGTGATCGGGCGCTACATCCTCACGCCGCGCATCTTCCACCACCTGGCCAACATCAATCCCGGCGCAGGCGGGGAAATACAACTCACGGATGGCATCGCCCGGCTGATGCTGGAAGAGCGCATCTTCGCCCACACCATAGAGGGGACGCGCTACGATTGCGGCTCCAAGTTCGGCTACCTGCAGGCGACAGTCGGGTTCGGCGTAAAGCACCCGGAGGCGGGCGAGGATTTTCGCGCCTGGCTGAAGGCATTCGGGTCTGCATCATGATGCCTGCCGACAAGGCCTGGTCGCTGCTGCGCGAGGCCGATGTTGTCTGCAGCGAGGCGGAAGTGGCCCAGTCCATCCGCCGCCTCGGCACTGAGATCACGGCTGCCCTGGGGGACAGCTACCCACTGGTGCTGTCGGTGATGGGCGGCGCGGTGTATTTCACCGGGCAGTTGCTGCCGCTGCTGCACTTTCCGCTGGACCTGGACTATATCCACGCCACACGCTATGGCGACGAGACCTCCGGAGGAAAGCTGCACTGGCGGGTCGAGCCGCGCGAGAACGTGAAAGGGCGGACGGTGCTGGTGCTCGACGACATCCTGGACGCCGGCCACACGCTGGCGGCGATTCGCGACAGCGTGCTGGAGCGCGGGGCTGCGAGCTTCCATTGCGCCGTGTTGTCATTCAAGGAGACCGGTGTTGCGAAACCGATCAGTGCCGAATTCGTCGGTGTGACCCTGCCCAACCGCTATGTGTTCGGTTGCGGCATGGACGTCAGCGGTGCCTGGCGCAATCTGCCGGCGATCTACGCCGTAAAGGGAATGTGATGCTGGGGATCATCGGGGGCTCAGGCCTGACACAACTTTCCAGCCTGGAGGGCACGCGCCGCCAGGTTGTCCGTACGCCCTATGGCGAGCCCTCGGGTCCCCTGACCTGCGGCCGCATCGGCGGGACGGAGGTGGTGTTCCTGGCGCGGCACGGCTATGGCCACACCATTCCGCCGCATCAGGTGAATTACCGCGCGAATCTCTGGGCATTGAAGGAACAGGGCGCCACCGACATTGTTTCCGTGGCATCGGTTGGCGGCATACGCGCGGACCTCGGGCCCGGAAGCATTGCCGTGCCGGACCAGATACTCGACTACACCTGGGGCAGGGCCGGCACGTATTTCGAAAACGAGGCGCCTGTCACGCATATTGATTTCACGAATCCCTATTCGGCACCGGTGAGGGCACGCATCCTGAAGGCGGCCGCATCCATTGGCGAGCCCGTGGTGGATGGCGGGGTGTATGCAACAACGCAGGGACCACGACTGGAAACGGCCGCCGAAATCAACCGCCTGGAACGTGACGGTGCGGACATGGTCGGCATGACTGGCATGCCCGAGGCGGTGCTGGCCCGTGAAATCGGCCTGCAGTACGCCGCCATCGCCGTGGTCGTGAACCA
>CAIYPG010000100.1 GCA_903928055.1 uncultured beta proteobacterium
CGCAACCATCCGTTCGGGATGAGGACGCCAAGCAGGCGCATCGCATCAGGCGTTATCTGATGGGTGTGGGTTCGTCCCTGCTTGTGCTGATCCTGATGCATGTGCTGTATCTCCGCGGCGATCTGGATGCCGCGGGCTATGTCTGGTGTGCATCGGCGATGTTGTTCCTGTTTGCGCTGTTCTATGTGCTGTTCCGCTCCGGCCTGAACCGGCGCGCGCATGATCCCAGCCTGACCGTGCCACAGGTCCTCTCGGCAATCGTCGTGCTGCATTTTGCGATGTTCCACGCCAGCAGCGACGCCCGCGCGCTGTTCCAGTTGATACTGCTGATGTCCTTCCTTTTCGGGGTGTTCCGCCTCGAGACGCGCGCGTTGCTCATGGTGGGTGCATTCGCCGTGGCGGCCTACGGGGCGATGATCGCCTGCCTTGCGCAGTTCCGTGCCGGGGAATTCGAGCCGTCGCTGGAGTTTTTGCGCTGGGGCGTTCTCTCGGCGATCCTGCTGTGGTTCGCGATGATGGGCGGCTACATGAGCCGCCTCCGGAAGGAACTGGCCGACAGCAAGACCGAACTTGAGGTGGCCATGCAGACCATCCATGACATGGCGATCCGCGACGAGCTGACCGGCGCATACAACCGGCGCTACCTGATGTCGGCGCTGGCGAACCAGCATGCGCGCAGTGCCCGCACCGGCGAGGCGTTCTGCATCGGCATCGTGGACATCGACCACTTCAAGGCGGTCAATGATTCGCGCGGGCATGCCGGTGGCGACGAGGTGCTGTGCTGTTTTGCCGCCAATGCTGCGCGCGAGCTGCGCGCCATGGACCAGTTCGGGCGTTATGGCGGCGAGGAATTCATGCTGATCATGAGCCAGACCACGCTGGGGGCGGCGCAGGCGGCCGCTGAACGGCTGCGACGCAATACCGAGGCGATCCGCATCCCGGGTTTCGACGAGGATTTCAGGCTGACGGTGTCCATCGGTGTGGCACAGCACCGTACCGGTGAGTCCATCGATGAAACAGTGGGCCGCGCCGATGCGGCGATGTACCGCGCCAAGGCCGGCGGCCGCAACCGCGTGGAGTGCGCGCCGGAGTAGCGCGGGTTCAGGCAGCCCGTGCCTGAGGCGCTGCGGCAGTTGCCGGCACGGGTGCCAGTTGCTGCACCCGCGACGCCCAGGCAATTGCAAATATCGTCAGGCAGACAGCCACCCAGCCGTTCGTTCCATAGCCGGTGATGTGGCCGTCCGCGGCGGAGCCCAGGAACATGCCGCCACCCCAGGCGCCCAGCCCGGTGCCCAGCGACTGTACCGCGGCATTCACGCTGAGAAAGGCGCCGCGATGTGCCGGTTCGGGCACTGTGGTCATCAGCGCCTGCAGCGGAATGTTGCGCCCCGACATGAGCACGATGAAGGTCGGGAAGAACGCAATGATGGCCAGCAACGGCATGTGCGGCATGTGCGTTATGAACATCAGCGGCGCCATGGAGAAGAGGGCAATCCAGCGGAACACGCGGTGCTTGCCGAGACGGTCGGACAACCGGCCGATGAACCGCGCGGTGAACAGGGTGGCCGCTCCGCCGGCGCTGTAGATCCAGGCGATCTCTTCCGGCTTGATGCCGTAGTTTGCCACCAGCACCGGCGAAATGAAGGGAATGACGCTCATGCTTGCGGCCATCACCGTGCCGCTCAGCAGGAAGGCGCGCAGATGCCTGGGATTGAAGATGAGTGCGAACAGGTCGGGAAGCGCGCGCGCGAAGGGCGGCGGCTTTTTCACGAGGTGCGATCGCAGCGAAGGGATCATGCGCCACATGCCGATCCAGATCGGAATGGTCAGCGCGACGAGCATGTAGAACGTCGATTGCCAGCCGAAGTGCGCGCCGAGCACCACGCCCGTAGGCACGCCGGCGACCGCGGCCATGGAAAACGAGGTCATGACCACGCCGGTGGCCGCGCCGCGCCGGTCGATGGGAATCACGTCGCCGACGATGGCCATGATGATGGAGAACATGACGCCGCCGGTGAGGCCGGCAAAGGCGCGCGAGAGCAGCAGCGTGGCGAAATTCGGGGCGAGCGCGCAGGCCAGGTTCGAGAGCGAGAATAGCGCGAACATGGTCAGCAGCAGGTTGCGACGGTCGAAGCGGTCGACATAGGTTGCTGCAAACAGGCCGGAGAGACCGGCACACCACGAGTAGGCGGAGACCGCGGTGGCGAAGGCCGCGGGGCTGATGCTGAAGGCGCTCATGATCTGTGGCCCCAGCGGCATCATCACCATGAAGTCCATGATGAGCGTGAACTGGGTCGAGGCAAGCAGCCACAGCAGCGCGCGTTCGCGCGTTGGCGTCAGTAGTCCCGGTGTTGCTGCAATCATTGCTAGAAGTTCTCCCGTGGCCAGCGCGTGTTCCCGTTCAGGCCGCCTTTTTCTTTTTGCCCAGCACTTCGCGCAGATACTGGCCGGTGGAATTGCCTTCGGATTCGGCGATGTCCTCAGGGGTGCCCTGGGCAACGATGCGTCCGCCGCCGTCCCCGCCCTCGGGCCCGAGGTCCACCACCCAGTCGGCGGTCTTGATCACATCCAGATTGTGCTCGATGACGACCACGGTGTTGCCGTGGTCGCGCAGCGCGTGCAGCACCTTCAGCAGCAGGTCAATGTCCTTGAAATGCAGGCCGGTGGTGGGTTCGTCCAGGATGTAGAGCGTACGACCGGTGTCGCGCTTGGAAAGTTCCAGGGAAAGTTTCACGCGCTGTGCCTCGCCGCCGGAGAGCGTGGTGGCCGACTGTCCGAGCTGCACATAGCCCAGGCCGACGTCGAGCAGGGTCTGGAGCTTGCGTTCGACCACCGGCACGGCACTGAAAAATTCATGCGCCTGCTCCACGGTCATCTGCAACACCTCGTGGATGGTCTTTCCCTTGAACGGGATGTCCAGCGTCTCGCGGTTGTAGCGCCGGCCGTGGCAGACATCGCAAGGCACATAGATGTCGGGCAGGAAGTGCATCTCCACCTTGATCACGCCGTCGCCCTGGCAGGCCTCGCAGCGTCCGCCCTTGACATTGAAGGAGAAGCGTCCCGGGCCGTAGCCGCGTTCGCGCGCCTGCGGCACGCCGGCAAATAATTCGCGGATCGGCGTGAAAAGTCCCGTGTAGGTGGCCGGGTTGGAGCGCGGCGTGCGGCCGATCGGGCTCTGGTCGACGTTGATCACCTTGTCGAACCACTCCGTGCCGAGGATGTGGTCGTGCTCGGCCGGTTCGGCCGTGCTGCCGTAGAGGTCGCGCGCGATGGCGCTGTACAGCGTGTCGTTGATCAGCGTGGATTTGCCGGAGCCCGACACGCCGGTGATGGCCACGAACAGCCCAACTGGCAGGTCGAGCGTGACGTTCTTCAGATTGTTGCCGCGCGCACCGATGACCTGCAGCATGCGGTTCCTGTCAGGCGCACGGCGCTTTTTCGGTACCGCAATCTGCAGGCGGCCGGCGAGGTACTTGCCGGTGAGCGAAGCGTCATTGGCGAGCACCTGCTTCGGTGTGCCCTGGGCGACGATCTGTCCGCCGTGCTCGCCCGCCCCGGGGCCCATGTCCACCACATGATCGGCGGCGAGGATGGCCTCTTCATCGTGTTCGACCACAATGACGGTGTTGCCAAGGTCACGGAGCTTCTTCAGCGTCTCAAGCAGGCGCGAGTTGTCGCGCTGGTGAAGTCCGATGGAAGGCTCGTCCAATACATACATCACGCCGGTGAGCCCGGAGCCGATCTGGCTGGCGAGGCGGATGCGCTGCGCTTCGCCGCCGGAGAGCGTGTCGGCGGATCGGTCGAGCGACAGGTAGTCGAGGCCGACATTGACGAGGAAGCCAAGCCGCGAGGCGATTTCGTTGATGATGCGCTCGGCGATGGCCTGCTTTGCGCCCTCGAGCTTCAGCCTGGAGAAGAACGCCAGGCACGCCTTGAGCGGAATGCCGCTGATTTCGTAGATGGCGCGCTCATCGCCCTTGGCGCCGACCTTGACGTGACGCGCATCCTCGCGCAGCCGCGTGCCGTCGCAGGCCGGGCAGGGCTGGCTGTTCAGGTATTTCGCCAGTTCCTCGCGCACCACCAGCGAGTCGGTTTCCTTGTGGCGGCGTTCGAGGTTGGGGATGATGCCCTCGAAGGCGTGTTCCTTGATGAAGGTGCGGCCCCGCTCATTGAGGTAGGAGAAGGGGATCTTTTCCTTCGTGCCCTGCAAAACGATGGATTGCACCGCTTCGGGCAGTTTCTCGAACGGCGCCTCGACGTCGAACTTGAAGTGCGCGGCGAGGCTGGTGAGCATCTGGAAATAGAACTGGTTGCGCCGGTCCCAGCCCTTGATTGCACCCGACGCGAGCGACATGCCCGGATGGGCGACGACGCGGCGCGGATCGAAAAAGCTGATCGAGCCCAGGCCGTCGCAGCGCGGGCAGGCGCCCATCGGGTTGTTGAACGAGAACAGGCGCGGTTCGAGTTCGGCAATGGAATGGCTGCACACCGGGCAGGCGAACTTGGCGGAGAACAGGTGCTCCTTCTCCGTGTCCATTTCCACCGCAATGGCGCGGCCCTCGGCATGCCGGAGCGCGGTCTCGAAGGATTCGGCGAGGCGCTGCTTCAGGTCGGGGCGCGTTTTGACACGATCGACCACGACCTCGATGGTGTGCTTCACGTTCTTGGAGAGCTTGGGCAGGGAGTCGATTTCGTACACCTTGCCGTCGATGCGGATGCGTACGAAGCCCTGTGCCTGCAACTCGAGGAACAGCTCGGCCTGCGTGCCCTTGCGGTCGGCGACCACCGGCGCGAGGATCATCAGCCGCGAGCCTTCGGGCAGCGCCAGCACATGATCCACCATCTGCGACACCGACTGCGCCTGCAGCGGCACGCCATGCTCCGGGCAGTAGGGCGTGCCGACGCGCGCAAACAGGAGGCGCAGGTAATCGTGGATTTCGGTGACCGTGCCCACGGTCGAGCGCGGATTGTGGCTGGTGGCCTTCTGCTCGATGGCGATTGCCGGCGACAGGCCCTCGATCAGGTCGACGTCGGGTTTTTCCATGAGCTGCAGGAATTGCCGCGCGTAGGCCGACAGCGA
>CAIYPG010000101.1 GCA_903928055.1 uncultured beta proteobacterium
AGATTGCCGCAATCCACAGGTGGCCGGCTTGCAAAGTTCCCGTAATAACCATCAGCTTACTGAAAAATCCGCCAAAAGGCGGAACTCCCATTACGGAAAAGGCGCAGAAAAGGAATGCTATCGCAGTTACCGGCATTGTATTTATAAGTCCATCCTGGTGATTCCATACTGGACTCCTCGAGGCGTTGCTTCACGGAATTATAGAAATCTGAAGGAGCATCTTCCGCGCCGTTTTGACCACCTGGCAAATATACATAGACGCCATTTGAACGTGGCCACATCGGCAACCAACATCGACGGCCCTTCTTGAGCGACACATAACTCTGAGCACCCCGCGAGCCTTCGGCTCGTCGGCCCCCTTTGACAAGGGGGAAAAGCCAAACCTGTCCCCACTCTCCTCTTGCAGGGCGCGCATTCCGTCGCACCGGAATGCTGTTCGACAGGCGGGCCGCATGCGGCCCGAATTCCCTGCCTCGCCCCTTTGACATGTGGAGAAGCCAAAACCGCCCCCCTCCCCAACCCTCCCCCGCGCTTCGCGCAGGAGAGGGGGTTTTCATTTGGGAGGGAACGGACCTAGGCTTTTTTGACCACCACCACGTCATCCGCCGCTGACTCGGGCATGGGCTCGGGGGGGTGGTCTTCGGGCGGGAGTTCGGGTGGCTCGGTTTCGGTTTCGTCGAGGACGACGTCGTGGGCGAGGAAGCCACCGGACTGGTGGCGCCAGAGCTTGGCGTAGTGGCCGTCGGCGCGCAGCAGTTCGTCGTGCGAGCCCTGCTCGACGATGCGGCCTTCGTCGATGACGATCAGCCGGTCCATGCGCGCGATCGTCGAGAGGCGGTGCGCGATGGCGATGACGGTCTTGCCCTCCATCAGCCCGAGCAGTTGTTCCTGGATGGCGAGTTCGACTTCGCTGTCGAGCGCCGAGGTTGCCTCGTCCAGCACCAGGATGGGCGCGTCCTTCAGGATCACGCGGGCAATGGCGATGCGCTGGCGCTGCCCGCCGGAGAGCTTCACACCGCGCTCACCGACGTGGGCGTGGTAGCCGGTGCGGCCGTGCCAGTCCATGAGGCCGGTGATGAAGTCGTGCGCGTGTGCCTTGCGCGCGGCAAGCTCCACCAGGTCATCCGGGGCCTGGGGTTTGGCGTAACGGATGTTCGCGGCAATCGAGCGATGCAACAGCGACGTGTCCTGCGTCACCATGCCGACAGCGGCGCGCAGGCTTTCCTGGGTGACCTGCGTGATGTCCTGCCCATCGATCAGGATACGGCCCTTCTCCGGCGCATAGAAATGCAAAAGAAGATTCACCAGTGTTGACTTGCCCGCGCCGGACCGCCCCACGATTCCGACGCGCTCGCCCGGTTTGATCGTGAAGTCCAGATGATCGAGAACCGGCTTGGCATCGCCGCGGCCATAGGTGAAATACACATCCTCGAAACGGATCTCGCCCTTGTTGACCTTGAGTTCGGTGGCGCCCTCCGCATCCAGGCCGGTGGAAGGCACGGCAATGGCCTGCATTCCCTCCTGCACCACGCCGACGTTCTCGAAGATGCCGGCCACTTCCCAGCTCACCCACCCGGCCACGTTCGCGATCTGCCAGGCGAGCGGCAGCGCGGTCGCCACGCCACCTGCGCTGACCACGCCCTGCGACCACAGCCAGATACCCACCGTGGCGGTGCCGGTCAGCAGGCAGGCATTCATGATCGTGAGCCAGAACATGAACCGCGAGATGAGGCGCATGTGCCTTGCCATCGCCGCCTGGTGCTCGTCGATGATCTCGCGCACATAAACATCCTCGTCGGCCTGGCGCGCGAACAGCTTCACGGTGAGGATGTTCGTGTAGCTGTCCACCACCCGCGCCATCACCAGCGAACGCATCTCGGAGCTGGCGCGCGACAGGTCGCGCATTTTCGGCACGAAATGGCGCAGGAACACGATGTAGCCGCCGAACCACAGCAGCGTCGGCACCGCGATGCGCCAGTCGGCCTTAGTCATCAGCACCAGCGCGGTGATGCCATACACCGTGATATACCAGATGCCGCGGATGCTGGACATCACGCTCTCGCGCAGCGCATTCGCAGTCTGCATGACGCGGTTCGCAATGCGTCCCGCGAAATCGTTCTGGAAGAACGGCAGCCCCTGCCGGATCACATGCCAGTGGCTCTGCCAGCGGATCAAGCTGGTGATGCCGGGGATGAGGATGCTCTGCCGCACCACGGTGTCGAACAGGATGGCCATCGGCCGGACCAGCAGCACCAGCCCCACCATCGCGGCGAGCATGGGCGCGTTGTCGGCCAGCGCCGCCTTGCGATCCAACGCCTCCATCAGCGTCACGAGTTTGCCGATGAACTGCGGGATGACCGTGTCGATCATCGCCACGGCCAGGTTCGTGGCAAACATCAGCGCATAGCCGCCCTTGGTCTGGCGGATGAAATGCCAGTAAAAGGGCATCAGACCCGCGGGTGGCGGCTCGGCCGGCCCGGTGTTGGCAGTGCCCTTGATCGGGCGGAGGAAATTGAAGGACATGCGCAGTTGGTCTTTCGCTACTCGCGGGAGTTCAATGAATCGGCCTGATTCCGTTCATGGTTCGACAAGCTCACCGCGAACAGAATCATTCAACCGGGGTTCGCAACTACGAAAGCATCCAACTGGGGTTCAGCCAATCACCGTTCGTCCTGAGCCTGTCGAAGGATGAGCGGTGATTGGCGCAAATCCCCCGACAACAAAAGCTTGCCGGCGGTGCTATCGATTCGGCAGGAACTTCGCCGGGTCCACCGGCTTGCCCTGGCGCCGGATTTCGAAATGCAGCTTCACCTGGTCGGCATCGCTATTGCCCATCTCGGCAATCTTCTGCCCCTTCGTGACACGCTGGCCTTCCTTCACCAGGATGGAATCGTTGTGGGCGTACACCGTCGAATAGGATTTGTTGTGGCGCACGACAATGAGCTTGCCATAGCCGCGGATGCCGGTGCCGACGTAGAGGACGGTGCCTGCGGCACTGGCATTCACCGGCTGCCCGGTCTTGCCTGCAATATCGAGGCCCTTGTTCGTGGCCTCGGAGAATCCGGCCGATACGCGCCCCGCCGTCGGCCAACCCCAGTCGACGTTTTCGTCATCGTCGGCAGCTTCAGGTTTTGCGGGCTCGGGTTTGGGCGCCTCCGGTTTGGCGGCTTCCGGCTTGACAGCAGGTGCAGGCGGTTTGGCTTCGGGTTTGATCGTCGTCGCCGGCTTGAGCTCCAGTTCGGGCTTCGCTGCCGGCGCAGGGGCAGCAGCAGCGGGCTTGGGATCACGCGACAGCAGCGCAAGATTCTCCTCGGAATACGGCAGCTTGCGGGCACGTGGCTCGCTCACCACCCCGCCCTGCACCGCTGCGGGCGGCGCATTCGAAGCCGCACTCGACCCAATCGGCCGGGATTCCGCACCGCCTGCCGCAGCCAACGGCCTCACCTGCACGCCAGCGGTTTCGGCCGGCGGCTTCACGCGCAGCACCTGGTCGATGCGGATGCGGTTCGGATCATCGAGGTTGTTCCATTGCGCCAGGTCACGATAGTCCTGGCCATGGTCAAGGGCGATGCTGTACAGCGTGTCGCCGCGTCTGACCACATAGGTATCCTCGCCGGCCGCCGTGCTGGTCGATGTGCCGGCCGATCCGCTTGTGGCAGTTCGTGCGGCAGAAGCCGGCGCCGCGACCACGGGTTTCGGCGGTGTCGCCGATCGCGCGGCGGCCGGCGCGCGGTCGATCACCGGCGCGCTGCCACGACCGGAAGCACAACCTGCCAGCGTCGCGGCCAGGGCCATGAGCGCCAGAATGTTGCGCAAACGCATTACTGCTTTCCTGCGCGCAGCGGCACGAAGCGCACGGGGTCCAGCCATTGTTCGGAGAATCCGCTGGCCGAGCGCTCGATCAGGCACAGCGCCTGGTCCGGCCCGCCGGCGCTGACATGCAGCGGCGCAATCAGCCGGCCGCCGACTGCGAGCTGTGATTTCAGCGCCACCGGCAGCACCTGCGCGGCAGCCGCACTGATGATGGCGTCGAACGGCGCCGCTTCGGGCAGGCCGTTGGCGCCGTCGCCATGCACCATGCGCAGATTGGCGATGCGCAGTTCGCGCAAATTGCTGCGCGCCTTGGTGAGCAGGCCGCCGATGCGCTCGATGGAATAGACCTCCTTCGCCAGGCGCGACAGCACTGCCGCCTGGTAGCCGCAGCCGGTGCCGATTTCCAGCACCTTGCCCAGCGGCACGTCATTGCGTCCGGCGCGCAGCGCCTGGATCATCAGCGCAACGACGAAGGGCTGCGATATGGTCTGCTCGAATCCGATCGGCAGCGCCGTGTCCTCGTAGGCCCGGCTGGCCAGTGCCTCGTCGACGAACAGGTGGCGCGGCACCTCGCCCATCGCGGCGAGCACAGCCTCGTCGCGGATGCCCTTGGCGCGCAGGCGCTCGACCATGCGGTCGCGCGTGCGCTGCGAGGTGAAGCCGATGCCGTGGGCGCGGGAAACTGTCATGAATACAATCTTGTTATGAAATGCTTTTAAAACGATCAATAAAATCGGAAATGATCATATTTCTGAAATCATTTTTCAGTTGTCCAGCCATTGCTTCACCACCGGGATCTGGTCCGGGTGCGTGAGGTCCATGCGCAGCGGCGTGATCGACACGTAATTGTTTGCCACGGCATGGAAGTCCGTACCGGGTCCGGCATCGGCCGCCTCGCCTGCGGCGCCGACCCAGTACACGGTGTCGCCGCGCGGGTTCTGCGCCTTCACCACCGGCTCGGCCTTGTGGCGCTTGCCGAGGCGCGTGGTCTGCACGCCGCGCAGATCGTCCCGGGCCACGTCCGGCACATTGACGTTGAGCAACACGGGCTCGCGGATCGGCGAGCGGGCGAAACGCTCCACCAGGTTACGGGCAATGCGTGCCGCCGTTTCGAAATAGCGGCCCGAGCGGCCGGACAGTGATACCGCAATCGAAGGAATGCCGAGCAGGTAACCCTCGGTGGCTGCAGCAACTGTTCCCGAATAAATGGTGTCATCACCCATGTTGGAGCCATGGTTGATGCCGGACACGATGATGTCGGGCAGATGGTCCAGCAGACCGGTCACCGCAAGGTGCACGCAGTCGGTGGGCGTGCCATCGACGTACATGAAGCCGTTGGCCGACTTGCGCACCGACAGCGGCCGGTCCAGCGTCAGGGAATTGGAGGCGCCGCTGCGGTCGCGCTCCGGGGCGACGACCGTCACCGTTCCCAGTGCACCCAGCGCAGCGGCCAGTGCCGCGATGCCGGGGGCGAAATAGCCATCGTCGTTGCTCAGAAGTATGCGCAAAGTCAATCAGTTCCGGCGATTTCGCCTGTCAGGTACGGGAGGCATGCCGCCGGCGGTCCGAAGCGAACTCCATGGCCGGCAACTGTCATTTTTCACAGCCCGTATTCTGCCAGAGCCGGCGCCCCCACGGGCGGGCAATGCAGGGAGGACCGGCGCGCTTTCGGCGCTGGCGAGAGTCCGGCGATGCAACGGCGCATTGCGGCCCAATGCGAACCGATGTCGCATGCATGCATTGGACTCTGCCACTCCGGGCCGCTAATATTTCCCGGCCGTCACGGAAGGGCGGGATCGGCGGTGCTCCGATACCCGGCACGCCAACGCCACAGCGCCCAAACATCACCTCGGAGGAGCACCAATGATGCCTGTCCGGATTTTCATGGCCCTGGCTGCCGCTGTCTTGGTGGCCCTGCTGCCCCGCCCGGCATTCGCACAACAGGCAGACACATTTCCGACCCGGCCCGTGACCATCATCATCCCGTTCGAGGGCAATACCGCCGGCACGACTGAATTCCGCCTGTACGTGCAGAGCATCCTCGAGGGTTCCGGCAAGCAGTTCATCATTGATCACAAAGGCGGCGCCGGAACGACGATCGGCACGGCCTATGTGGCACGTTCGGCCCCGGACGGATACACCCTGCTTGGCGCCAACTCCTCGTTCACCATCACCCCGTCGATCTATCCCGACCTGAGCTTCGACAACACCAAAGACCTCGCGCCCATCTCGCTGATCGTCAAGCATGCGCTGCTGATGATCGTGAATCCCTCGTCGCCACTGAAGACCGTCAGTGACTACGTCAGCTACGCCAGGTCGCACCCGAACGAAATCAATTTCGGAACGGGCGGCCTGGGCAGCTCCACGCATCTGCCCGGTGAACTGCTGCACTTCCTGACCGGCACCAAGGCAACCTTCGTGCACTACAAGGCGCCGAATCAGCGACTGCTGGACCTCGTCGCCGGCCGCACCCAGGCCGCTGCGGTGTCATTCGTCACCGGCATGCCGCTCGCGAAGTCCGGCAAGGTGCTGGCGATCGGGGTCACGACGAACCGGCGCGTGCCGATCTGGCAGGAACTGCCCACGATCGAGGAACAGGGGGTCACTGGCTACGATTTCTCGAGCTGGAGCGGGCTGCTCGCGCCTGCGGGGACGCCCACCGCCATCATCAACCGGCTGAATGGCCTGTTTGTGCAGGCCATCAGGGATCCGAACGTGACCAAAAAGCTCGAAGCCGACGGCACGATCATGGTGGGCAGCACGCCGGCGGAGTTCCGCCAGTTGATTGCCACGGAAACCAGCCGCTGGAAGAAATTGATTGCGGAAACCGGCATCAAACTGGAGGCGGACTGATTCGCCGCCGCGCCGGCTACTCTTCGAACTTGATGCCCGCGTCCTGCACCAGCTTGCGCCAGCGATCGCCTTCCACCTGGATGTGACGGCGGAACTCCTCCGGCGAGTTGCCGATCAGAAAGCCGTCGCCGGACAGTTTCTGCACCACCTCGGGGGTTCGCGCCACTTTCGCCAGTTCCACGGCAAGGGTCTGGATCACGCCATCGGGGGTCCGCGACGGCGCCAGGATGCCAAGCCAGCTCGAATACTCGAAGTCACGCAGGCCCTGCTCCGCCAGCGTCGGCATGTCCGGCAGAAGCGGCGCGCGCTGCAGGCTGGCCACACCCAGCGCCCGCAGCTTCCCCGATTTCACCAGCGGCAGGCCAGTGGAAAAGGTCATCGGCAGCATGTGCACCCTGCCACCGAGCAGGTCTCCAATCAGCGAACCCGTTCCCTTGCCATAGTGGATGAAGGTTGTCTGCGTTCCGGTGATTGAATTCAGCCAGGCGCCCGTGAGGTGCTGGATGCCGCCGGACCCGGAGGTTGCAAAATTGATCTCGCCCGGATGCGCTTTGGCGTAGGCAATGTATTCGGCGACGTTGCTGATCGGCAGCGAGGGATTGACCACCAGCAACGCAAGCCGCTTGCTCATCAATGAAATCGGCGTGAATGCCTTGATGGGGTCGTAAGGAAGATCCCGATAGACCAGCGGCATGAGCGGATAGGTGGATGATCCCAGCAGCAGCGTATAGCCATCAGGTGCGGACCGTGCGACGTAGGTCATGCCGATGGTCGTCCCGGCGCCGGGCTTGAAATCCACCAGGACCGGTTGCCGGAAATTGATGCTGAGCTGATTGGCGTAAATGCGGCCTTCAGTGTCGGCGGTCGCCCCCGGCGAGTACGGCGCGACAATCGTGATGGGTCTGGACGGAAAGGCCGGCCCCGCCTGCGCCATGGCAGCGGGTGCCGCGAGTGCCGTGATCAGACAGAGTGTCGCTTTACCGATGTGTTTCATGGCCGCCATGCATTTCTCTCCAAAGTGATATTGCTACGCCTGCCCCAGATCCTTCTCCGCTTCCGCAATCAGCTTTTCCCAGTTGCGCGGCAGGACAATCTGCTCACCAACGATCTTCGGCACGAATGCCGTCTGCATCCAGTGCGCATGGGTGGTGTGGTTGCCACCACCGACAATGATCGCGAAGTTCTCCGGCCGGCTGGTGATCGGCCATTCGGCCTGCTTCAGCGTCTCCTTCAGGCCGCCGTATTCCACGATCCAGGTGATGACCCCGGACCGCTCCAGTTCTTCGCGCGGAATCTTCGTGTTGTCCCAGAGGCATTGCCGGATCTTCGCCTTGTCCCAGCCGAGTTCTGCCATTTGCTTGACGACCGTGGGGGTGAGGATGAGCAGGCCGGGCGTTCCGGTGAAATAGGACTCCAGGCTGTTGGCGTTATGGCTGCGCATGTAGGTGGCCACCCGTCGCAGGCCGTTCACGGCTTCGTCCTCCAGCGACTCCGAACCACGGCCGCGCCGCAGGATGTTCGTGGAACCGGAGACCACTGCGACCGACACGACGTTTGCGCCCTTCGGGAAACCCATGTATTCCGTGCTGAAGGACTCCCACCCCGGCGGCAGATGCGAGTCGTCTTCGGCGAACACGGCATTCGTGTAGCGCATCTCGCCGAATACGCCCATGGTGCCCACGCCGGGAAGGCTGCCACCCAGGTTCTGCTGCAGCAGCCGAATGGCCCGGCCGATGCTGCCTCCCGCCGGATGCGCGGGATCGGGACCGAGCAATCCAAAGCCGCAATTCAATCGAATCTGCCGCGCCATCGGACCATTGACGATGAAGGCCGGGAAGGTGCTGCACGAAGTTGTCTGCCACTTTTCATGCAGGATCTCCGGATTGAGCACGGCCTTGATCGCGCCGATCAGAACCGGCAGATATTCAGGCCGGCCGCCCGCCATGGCCAGCGAAACCGCCAGCATTTCGAGGGTCACCACGCCGCCGCGCGGCAGGAAACGGCCGAACTCGGTTTGCCTCGGAAGATCAGTTCCCTCGAGTATCCAGTCAACAAGATCGGCGGTCGGCGGCGTGATCGCGAGGCCATCGCCCCATTGCCTGCGCAGGAACAGCGCGTTCAGGTTGCGGGCGATCTCCGAATGATCATTGCCCGGAATGCTGATCATCGCCGGCTTGCCTTCGGCCATCAGTTCGGGATTCGGCTGCCACCGGGTAAGCCCCTCGACGAAACGATCGAGGGCCGCGGCAACCGGCTTCATGTCACTTTCCAGCATGAACTGTTCAACCGGAAAGGTCACAGAGGCAATGTCGGCGGCAAAGCCCAGCCCGGCGACATTGTTCCGCGCCACGCCGATGAAGGCATGGCTGCAAAGCACCACCGCCGGAATGCCGCGCTGCTCGAGTTTGGCTGCGGCGCGCCCGCATTCGACCGCGCCCTCACCCCCCGCGCCATTGCCGGTGATCACGCCGTGGCATCCGGCCGCGGCTATGCGGTCGATCATTTCATCCTGCTGGATGTGCCGGTCGCCGCTGCTGAACATTTCGAAAGTAGTCGACGGAAAGCGCTTCCCGAGTTCGCCAAGGAGGTAGGGCAATATGCGATGCGCCTGCCATGACTCATTGTTCAGGATTCCGATTTTCCTGTTCTCGATCGAATCCAGCCGCGCGGCATACGCCAGGAGCTTTCCCGTCGTGCCCGTCGGATCAAATACATCCAGTGCCATGACTACCTCCCGTTGCGGCCCCCCCCCGGCAATGCCGCAGGTGCCGCTTACTCCACTTCGATCTGAATGCCCAGTTCGCCGATCAGCTTTCTCCAGCGATTGGTATCGGTGATGATGAAATCGCGGAACTGTTCCGGCGTGCCGCCAATCATGAGCGTGCCATCGGCTTCAAGCTTCTTGATGACATTCGGATCCTTGCTGGCCTTGACGAACAATGCGTTGAGGCGTCCGACGACCGCAGGCGGCGTGCGTGCCGGGGCAGTCAATCCCACCCAGCCCGAATAGTCGTAATTGGGTGCCCCCTGCTCGGCGATCGTCGGAACCTCCTGCCACATTGGCACCCGCTGGTTGCTGGTAACGCCAAGCACGCGCATCTTTCCCGACTTGATGAAGCCTGAGAGCGCGATGAATCCGCCTTCGGTGACGTCAACCCGCCCGGAAATGAGATCAAGCAGGCGCTGGTTCGGCGCCTTGTAATGGACAAAGGTCACCTTCGACTTCGTTTCGTAATGCAACCACTCGCCGGCCAGGTGGCTTGATCCGCCCAGTCCGGAGGTCGCGAAATTGACCTTGCCCGGATTGGCTTTTGCATAGGCGATGTACTCCGCACCGGTCTTGAACGGCGCATTGGGATTGGCCACCAGCAGGCCGGCATGCTTTGACAGCATCGATATCGGCGCGAAGTCCTTGACGTTGTCGTATGAGAGGTCCTTGTAGACCGCGGGATTGATCGTGAACGGCGGCATCAGCGCCAGCAGCGTATAGCCGTCCGGCGCCGCCTTGGCCACATAAGCCGTGGCGATTGTGGTGCCTGCACCGCCCTTGTAGTCATGGATGAACTGTTTGCCCGTGGCATCAATGATGCTCTGGGTGTACAGGCGGAATTCCGTATCAAGCGAACTGCTGCCCGTGTACGGAATGATGACCGTGACGGGTTTTGACGGAAAATCAGCGGCATTCTGGCCCAGCGCAGCGCTCGAAACAGCCGCCGCCCCCACGCACAACAATATGGCTCGCAACATGAACTCCTCCTTTGGTGATTCATGTGGTGTCCCGACCGACGGCGCGATTTCATGTGAAGGGCGCAAATCGCGCTCCCGACACGTCACCACCATGAAGCGGGCGTAGTACCGGTCTTTTGATCGCCGAATTTCCTGTACCGCCGTGAAGCGGCCATGTTCTTCTACGCCGACCCGGAGGAAGAGGCAAGCGCGATAGCCATGGGACATGAAGGACATTTCCTGCATGCATACTGGGGACGGATGCATGCGTCCCCGGGCTTACCGGGGGGAAGCAACATCGACGCGCGGGTTCAGACCCTGGCATGCAGACCCGCGCACCGGGCCTGCGCCAAGGCCGCAGTTCAGCGCCCCGGGGCGGCGCCCTTCCGGACTTCGGGATTGAGGATGTTCTGCGGCGTGCCGGCCAGGCCGTTGCGGATGTTGTCCATGGAGAAATCGAACGACTTCTGCACGCCTTCCTTGCCCCTGCCGGCAATATGCGGCGTGAGGATGATGTTCTTTGCGCCCAGCAGCGGGTTGCCCTTTGCCATCGGCTCGCTGGAGAACACGTCCATGGCCGCGCCGCCAAGATGCCCCGAGTCGAGCGCCTCGCGCAGCGCTTTTTCGTCAACGATGCCGCCGCGTGCCGAGCACACCAGGAAGGCGCCCTCCTTCATCATCGCGAGTTCCTTCGCGCCGATCATGTTGCGCGTGGTCTGGTCGAAGACCGTGTGGATGCTGATGACGTCGGCGGTGCGGTAGATCACTTCCTTGTCCACCAGGCGCGCGTCGATCGCCTTCGCGATGTCCTGGCTCGCATCCTTCTTCACGTCGTTGTAGAGCACTTTCAGGTCGAAGCCATGGGCGCGTTTGCCCAGTTTGCCGCCGATGTTGCCAAAGCCGATGATGCCCAGCGTCTTGCCCTCGACCTCGCGCGCCTCAAGCGCCGGACCGCGCGCGGCCTTCCAGTCGCCGGCATTCATGTTCTGCACCGTGGGGATGGTCTGGCGGAACAGGTTGAGCACCATCATCATCGCAAAGTCGGCCACGCGGCTGCTGTTGAGGTTGCCGTTGTTGCAGCAGACAACGCCGTGGCGTGTGGCTGCGGCCAGGTCGAGCTTGTCATAGCCGGCGCCGGCGGTCTGCACCATCTTCAACTTCTTTGCCGCGGAAAACACTTGCTCGGTGATGTAGGAGCCGGTGACAAAGATCGCATCGCAGTCGGCAATCTGGCGCATCTGCTCGTCGCTGTAGGGACTGTTGTCGTCCGGCGTCTGGATCGGAACGATGTCGAGGTCCCTTGGAAACTTCTCGAGCAGTTCGGGTTTGACCTTGAAGAAATAGGCGATTTTCATGGCTGTGCTCCTACTGGATTGATGTTCGCGGAATGGTTGCGGCCGACGCTTCAGTGTTTTGGCGAGCGCAGACGAAGGCAATCGCTGTTCGAATGATTATAGCAACGCCCCCGTGCTGGCCCGCACCGGCGCAGTTGCACCGGATTTCCAGCCGAAGAATTTTTCGACATCGGCACGACGGGCCAGCGCATCGGACATCCCCAGCGCAATCAGTTCCCGCGTGTAAGGCGCTTCAAACAGCAGGTAACTCGCCAGCACCGAGCCGCGCGACTGGCCTCCTTCGCCGCCGACCCCGAGCGCGCCGAGCAGCGTGCGTATCGTCGCCGGCAGCGCCTGGATGTGGCGGGCCGCGATGTCATCGAGCCGCTGGCTGGGCGCAATCAGCAGCAGTTCCATCGGACGCAGCGCCGTCCGTGCAAGCGCCTCCGGCGACAACAGGCTCAGCGTATTGTTGATGCGCTGCAATCGCTCGACATCGACCGCCAGCGCATCAAGGAAGATATTGGACAGCGTATGACCGGCAATCTGGGCCAGCGTGGGATAGCCATTGGCGCCGCGGCGGCGACCCGGCGGCTCCTGCATGCGTCCGGCACCGATCACCAGGACGCGTTGCGCACCCAGGTGGATGGCCGGCGACACTGGCGCGACCTGGCGCATCGAGCCGTCGCCGAAATACTCCGGCTCGCCATTGAGCATCAGTTCCACTGCCGGAAAGACAAACGGAATGGCCGACGAAGCCAGCAGGTGGGCATGGGTGATGCGATCGGGTACGGCAATGCGCTGCGAACGCAGCCACGGCTGCGTGGGCTCGGCACATTCATAGAACGTGGCGTGCTGCCCGGACGAATAGCTGGACGCAGTCACCGCCAGGGCATGCAGATGTCCCTGGGCCATGAGGCGGGGAATGCGCTCCACCGGCACCAGTTCGTGCAGCAGGTCGCTCAGCGGCCCGTTGTCCAGCAGCGAACGCGGCCGCACCCTGCGCCAGCGCGCCAGCAACCAGCCGATGGACAGCATGGAGAGCCACTTGGCGCCGCTGCTGATGACCCCCAGCGAATCGACGCGATAGACCTGCTCGGCCCGGATGTTTTCCCAGACCTGTGCGAGACGGGAGACAACGTGGTCGAAATTGTCTGCGCCGCAGGCCAGTGCCGTGCCATTGACCGCGCCTGCGGATGTCCCAGCAATCACGCCAAACGGATTGGAGCTGCGCAACTGGCCGGCTTCGCGGCGGATCTGCGCAATCGCCTTCAGGACGCCGACCTGATAGGCCGCGCGCGCGCCGCCACCCGACAACACCAATCCCGTTAATGCTTTGCCTTGCATGGTGCGAGTGTAGGGCCTTCGTGGTTCATCTCAAAATGCAACCGCGAAATCCGCATGCATGCCAACCCATGACAACGATTCGCATTCAACGGCGCACGGCCGAGATCACGCCCGACACCTCGGCAATCAGGCCAAGTGCGCGTGCCAGTTGTCCGATGTCCTTCACTTCCAGCGTGAAGGCCATGGAAGCGAGCTGCTGGCGCGACAGGGTATTCACCGCCGTGACATTGATCTGCTCACGCGACAGCACTTCGGAAATGTCCTTCAGGAGGCCAGGCCTGTCATTGGAACGCACCAGAATGTCGACGGAATACAGCCGGCCGGCCATGCCCGCGCCGCTGCCAGCGCTTTTCCCGACATCACCCCACTCGGAAGTGATGGCGCGCTCGGGCATGCGCGCCAGCAATTGCGCAAGGCTGGGGCAGTTGGCGCGATGGATGGACACGCCGCGGCCACGCGTAACGAAACCCGTGATGCGGTCAGGCGGTGCCGGCTTGCAGCACTTCGCCAGCTGTGTCATCAGCCGGTCCACGCCCACGACCAGAATGCCGCCGGCGCGATCGGCGCGGCTCTTGCGCGCCACCACTTCCTCCAGCGGCCTGGCGGGCGCTTCCTCCTCATCGCTCAACGCGGTCTGCACCAGGCGCGGGCCGATTTCCTCGCGGCCGGCGGCGGCAAACAGGTCCTCCGGCTGCTCGAAGCCCAGCGCATGCGCCAGTGTTTCGAGCTTCGCATCGGTCCGGCCCAGGCGCTGCAACTCGCGCTCAAGGAAGGCGCGTCCCGCGGCGATGGTCTGCTCCAGGTCCTGGCTGTTGAACCACTGCCGGACCTTGTTGCGCGCGCGCGAACTGCTGATGTAGCCGAGTTGCGGATTCAGCCAGTCACGCGACGGCCCACCGGTCTTGGCAGTGACAATTTCCACGCGCTCGCCATTTGCGAGCCGGTAATCGAGTGGCACCATGCGGCCGTTCACCTTCGCGCCGCGGCAATGGTGGCCCACATCGGTGTGCAGCGCATAGGCAAAGTCCACCGGCGTGGCGCCGGCCGGCAGGTCGAGCACCCTGCCCTGCGGCGTCAGCACATAGATGGTTTCATCAAGTGCGGCGCGCTTGGACTGCTCCACCCAGTCCGACGAATCGACAATGTCGTCGCGCCAGGCCAGCATCTGGCGCAGGAAGGCGATCTTGTCATCGAAGGCCTCGGCGCCGCGCGTCGCTGCCCTGGCCGGGCGCCCGGGCGTGCCCGCCTCCTTGTAGCGCCAGTGGGCGGCCACGCCAAGCTCGGCATGGCGGTGCATGTCATGGGTGCGGATCTGCACCTCGAGCGTCTGGCCATCCGGCCCGATCACCGCGGTGTGCAGCGAACGGTAGTCGTTCTGTTTCGGTCGGGCGATGTAATCATCGAATTCACCGGGAATCGGCTGCCACAGGTTGTGCACGATGCCAAGCGCCGTATAGCAGTCCTTCACCTCGTCGACCAGCACGCGCAGCGCCCGCACATCGTAGAGCTGCGAGAAGTCGAGCGACTTCAGGCGCATCTTGTTCCAGATGCTGTAGATGTGCTTGGGGCGGCCGCTGATTTCGGCCTTCACGCCGGCGGCATCCAGCTCGCGACTGATGATGGCCATGGCCCCGGTGATGAAGGCCTCGCGCTCGACGCGGCGCTCGTCCAGCATCGCGGCGATGCGCCGGTAGGTGTCGGGCTCGAGGATGCGGAATGCCAGGTCTTCGAGCTCCCATTTCAACTGCCACACACCGAGACGGTTCGCCAGCGGCGCGTAGATATCCAGCGTTTCCCGGGCAAGCACGGTACGCTCGGCGGAAGGCAACGCCGCCGACAGATAGCGCAGGGTCTGGGTGCGGCTCGCCAGGCGCAGCAGCACCACGCGGATGTCCTCGACCATGGCAAGCAGCATCTTGCGCAGCACTTCGGTCTGCGAGGCTGCCGCACGCTTGTCCTTGACGTTCTTGACGTTCTTGGCGTCTTTGACGTTCCTGGGGTCCTTGGCATCCCTTGCACCGGCGCGCAGCCCGCCCGAAGCGGTGCGGGTTACGACACGCAGGCTGTTCAGGCGCGTGATGCCGGCAACCAGCGAGGTGACCGTGCCTCCGAAGTTGGCCAGGAGTTCAGCACGCTCGTCGCGGCCTTCGGGCAGATATTCGGGCACGGCAAACAACATGCCGGCCATGCGCGCATCCACGTCCAGGCGCAATCCGGCGATCGCCTCGCACAACCCGAGCGCATGCGCCATCACCGGCTCGCCCGTACCGAGCACGCGGCCCGCGTACAGCGTCGCGGCGTATTCGAGCGCGCGTGCCAGCGCCGCCGACTCGGCCTCGCCCAGGCCCGAGGCAAGCGATGTCAGCACTGCGGTATCGATGTGTTCAATGGCGGCAACCATGCGGCTATTGTGCCATTCAGTGCACGTTATTCGCGGCCCGGGCGCCCCGTCCGACGTAAAATCCGGCCATGGGACTGATCCGCAACTGGCGGCGCAAACGCGCGCTGGCCAACACCAGCATTGACGAGGCGCTGTGGCAGCAGGCATTCGCCGGGCTGCCCTTTCTGCGCGGCCTGTCGTCATCTGACCTGACCCGACTGCGCGAACTGGCGGTGCTGTTCCTCGCCGAAAAGGAAATGCACGGCGCCGACGGCTTCGAACTCACCGACGACGTCCGCCTGTCGATCGCGCTGCAGGCCTGCCTGCCCATCCTCAACCTCGGCCTCGACCAATACGATGACTGGGTCGGCGTGGTGATCTATGCCGGCGAGTTCCGCGTGACGCGCGAGGAAATGGACGAGGACGGCGTGATGCATGAATTCGAAGACGAACTTTCCGGCGAAGCCTGGGAAGGCGGACCGGTGATCCTGTCCTGGCAGGATGCGCGCATGACCGACGCGGGTTACAACGTGGTGATCCACGAGTTCGCGCACAAACTCGACATGCGCAATGGCGACGCCGATGGCTTCCCCCTGCCGCACGAAGACATGGACGTGAAGCAATGGGGCGAAGTGTTCGGCACGGCCTACGACGCTTTCTGCCGCCAGGTGGATGCCGGCGAACCCACGCTGGTCGATCCCTATGCTTCCGAACATCCCGCAGAATTCTTCGCAGTCATGAGTGAAATGTTCTTCACGCATTCTGAAGTGCTGGCACGCGACTGGCCGGCGCTGTACGAACAACTGGCTCGTTACTACCGCCAGGATCCGGCCGAGCGCCTGCCGGCATCCGACCTCGCGAGGCCGTGGGCATGAAGAAAAAACTGCTGATCACCTGCCATGCACCGGGGGCACGCACACAACAGCTGGCCGATGCAGTGCTCAAGGGAGCGCGCGAAATCGAGGAAACCGAGACCGTGTTCAAGCGCGCCTTTGACACGACCGCCGAGGATCTCCTTGCAGCCGATGCCATCATTTTCGGCACGCCGGAAAATTTCGGCTACATGTCCGGCGCACTCAAGGATCTGTTCGACCGGACGTTCTACCTTTGCGAGAACAAGGTCGATGCCAAGCCCTATGCCATCTTCGTCACGGCCGGCAATGACGGGACGGGAGCGGTATTCAACATCGAGCGCATCTGCACCGGCATGAAACTCAAGAAAGTGCTCGAACCCGTGATTGCCGTGAAGGTGAATTCCCCGGAAATTCTCACCAAGGCCGAAGAACTGGGTGCAGCGCTGGCCGCAGGCGTGGCCTTCGGCGTGTTCTGAAGCTCAGGCCCTCAACCAGCCTCCCACTCAGTCTTCCAGCGTAATGCCGGCGTCCTGCACGATCTTCTGCCAGCGCGCCGACTCGGTCACGATCAGCTGCCGGAACTGCGCGGGCGTGCTGCCTACGGCGCTGCTGCCCTCGGCCTCCAGCGCGCTGACCACATCCGGCGAGCGCGCCACCTTCGCAAAATTTTCACTGAGCTTGTTGACGATGGCCGGGGGCGTTGCTGCAGGCGCAAGGAACCCCATCCAGTTCGTGTAGTTGAATCCCGCTGCGCCCTGCTCTGCGACCGTGGGCAATCCCGGCAGCAGCTTCGAACGCTTTTCATTCATCATGGCGATGGCGCGGGTCTTTCCGGATTTCACATAGGGCAGCGCAGCGGCGAGGATGCCCGAACCCACGTCCAGCCGGCCGGCCATCAGTTCCAGCAGCAGCGGCCCGGTGCCCTTGTAGTGGATGAAGGTGAATTTCGTATTGGTTGCATCAGCCAGCCACGCCCCCGCCAGGTGGGTGATGCTGCCCGCGCCCGTGGTGCCGTAATTGACCTTGCCCGGGTTCGCCTTCGCGTAGGCAATGAATTCGGCAAAGTTCTTCGCCGGAAAATTCGGCGCCACCTGCAGCACCGAAGTGCGCTCGCTCATCAGCGAAATCGGCGCAAAATCCCTGACCACGTCGAAGCTGAGGTCCTTGTAGAAGGCGGGAAACACCGAGAAGCCGCCGGCGACCACGTGCAGCGTGTAACCATCTGGTCTGGCCTTGGCCACATAGCCCGCACCGATTGTTCCTGCGGCGCCGGGCTTGAAGTCCAGGACGAACGACTGGCCCAACAATGCGGAAACCTTGGTCACATACGTCCGCGCCTCGGTATCGATGCCACCGCCGGGCGCAATCGCCGCAACCACAGTCACCGCCCTCGACGGATAGTTGTCCGCGACATTCTGCGCAAATGCCAGGCACGGAAACAGCATGCCGGCTGCAATGATTGAAACCCGATTTACGGAAACCATGATTCGTGCCCTTGCAGAGGTGGATGGCATGGCCTGCCATGAAGCAGCCGCTTCAGCGGTCTTCTCGCCGCTGCGGCAAGCCTAGGACAAAAGCACAGGCACGATGAAATAGCATTTGGTGAGGGGTGCATCACGTGGCGTGATGCCTTGCCGGGAGCGTACCTGCCAGCGACCGCCCCCCGCCTTTCAAATTGATATGATCAATTCTGATTTATTGTCTTTATTTAAAGGGAAATGGCGATAAATTTGTGATCATAAAAAATTTTATTTATTTTTCTTCATTCTCAATGCCG
>CAIYPG010000102.1 GCA_903928055.1 uncultured beta proteobacterium
GCGCCGTGCTCGTCGCGCTTGCCGATGATTGCCTCGACAGCCTTGTCGATGCCGCGCTTCAGGTCCATCGGGTTCATGCCGGCGGCAACATACTTCATGCCTTCGCGGACGATCGCCTGGGCCAGCACGGTTGCAGTGGTGGTGCCGTCGCCGGCAACGTCGGAGGTCTTGGAGGCGACTTCCTTCACCATCTGCGCGCCCATGTTCTGGAACTTGTCCTTCAGTTCAATTTCCTTGGCCACGGACACACCGTCCTTGGTCACGGTCGGGGCGCCGAAGGAGCGCTCGAGCACAACATTGCGGCCCTTGGGTCCGAGGGTCGCCTTCACTGCGTTGGCGAGGATGTTGACGCCTTCCAGCAAGCGGTGCCGGGCGTCCTCGTGGAAACGTACGTCTTTTGCAGCCATGTCTTTAACTCCTGTTCGTTATAACGTGTAGTGGACGGGGCAGACGATCAGGCAATGACGCCCATGATGTCGTCTTCGCGCATCACCAGATATTCGGTGGTATCGATCTTGACCGTGGTACCCGAGTACTTGCCGAAGAGGATGCGGTCACCGACCTTGACGTCCATCGGAATCAGTTTGCCGTCATCGGTCTTCTTGCCTGCACCCACGGCAATGACTTCACCCTGGTCCGGCTTCTCGGTTGCGTTGTCGGGAATGACGATGCCGCCAGCCGACTTGTTTTCCGCTTCGATGCGCTTGACTACCACGCGATCGTGCAAGGGACGGATTTTCATGACAAATATCTCCTTTTATTACAGTGAGTTATCGGCCAGCAAGCCTATGTTCAGGCTTGTGACCCGGGAAACTGGACCTACCGGGATTGTTAGCACTCATCCCTATAGAGTGCCAATAGTACGGTAGAACCGTAAGGATTTCAAGGGGCTTGCCCGACACCCGGTCATGGCCGCCGATCAGTGCTGCCGGCGTCCATTCCGGCTCCTCTCGCAGGACAAGCTGTTTCTTTCTGTTATTTCCCGGCCTGCGGCAACACGGCGTTACAACTTTGCCGTTGCAGCGGGCCGAATGCCCGTTTAATGGGAGCGTCCCTCTTCAATCAAATGCGAGGAAACACCCATGAAGAAGATGTCCTGCATGTCACGCGTCGCCGCGCTGATTATCGCAACCTCTGCCGCCGCCTTCGGCACAGAGGCCGTGTTCGCCGCCGAGGACGGCAGCCCCCAAACGCAATCCAGTTCGTCGCAGCCTGCGACAGCCGCGCCGCAACGCGTCGAGCGCCCGCGCCTGCCCCGGCTGTTTTCGGCCGAAGAGAACCAGCAATTCCGTGAACGCATGAAGAATGCAAAGACACCGGAAGAGCGTGCCGCGCTGCGCCAGGAAATCCGCAGCGCCTATGAACAGCGCGCCAAAGACAGGGGCATCAACCTGCCACAGCACGCCGAGCGGGCGCCGGGTGGTCAACACGATCAGGCCATCCGCAGCAACGGCCCCATTGCCAGACTGCTCACCCCCGAAGAGCAGACGCAGTATCGCGATCGCCTGAAGAACGCCAAGGACCGCACCGAGCGCATGCAGGTCGGCCGGGAACTGCATGCCCTGGTCACGCAGCGCGCGAAAGAAAAGGGCTACACGCTTCCCGAGCGCGAAGGCCGCGGCCCGCGTCACGGGCATGGCCCCGATGATGCCGCCGTGCCGCCGCGAGTCCAGAGCTGAAAGCATTTACCGCAGTACTTCTCCCCCTGTAAGCAGTATTCAGCCGGCCCGGCATCATCTGGCCGGCTTTTTTTGCCCATCGTTCATGGATTCGGCGTACCGTGACTTGAAATCCGCATGCGCCGCTGGCATCTGGAAGAAATGAAAGACGTCACGCCATGAAATACAAGGACTATTACGCCACCCTCGGGGTCGAGCGCAGCGCCTCTGATGAAGACATCAAGAAGGCGTACCGCCGGCTCGCCCGCAAATACCATCCGGACGTGTCCAAGGAAAAGGACGCCGAGGAAAAATTCAAGGCCATGGCCGAGGCCTACCAGACGCTGTCCGACAAGGAAAAGCGCGCAGCCTACGACCAGCTCGGCAGCCACAACCCGGGTGAGGATTTCCGCCCGCCGCCCGGATGGGAGACGCATTTTCACCCGGGTAGCGGCAACAGCGCCGGCCCGGAGATGGACATGGGCGGCATTGATCTGGGCGACCTGTTCGAAATGCTGGGCCGTGGCAAGCGTGGCGCGCGGCAAGCCGGTGGATTCTCAGGCGGCGAGCACTTCGCCATGCGCGGCCAGGACTTCGAGGCCAAGGCGATACTGTCCCTTGAAGATGCCTGGCGCGGTACCGAGCTGAGCCTCGACCTGTCCATGCCGGAGATCGCTGCCAACGGCACGGTGCAGCGCATTCCGCGCACGGTGCGCGTGCGTGTCCCCAAGGGTGCCACGGACGGCCAGCGCCTGCGCGTCCCCGGCAAGGGCGGAACCGGCATGAATGGCGCGCCCGCAGGAGACCTGTACCTCAACATCCACCTGCGGCCCCACGCCCTGTTCCGCGTCAAGGGACATGACCTGTATCTCGATCTTCCGGTGACGCCCTGGGAAGCGGCACTGGGTGCCAGCGTTGAGGTCCCCACCATGGAAGGCCGCGTGGCAGTGACCATTCCCGCCGGGTCAAAGGCCGGACAGAAACTGCGCATCACCGGCAAAGGCATGCCCCGACCGGGCAATGCCGGCGGCGCCGGCGACCTGTATTGCGTGCTGACCATTGCGGTCCCGGCCAATCCCGGCGAGCGTGAAAAGGCCTTGTACAAGGAACTGGCAGAGGCCTCGCAGTTCAATCCACGGGAGCACCTGCAATGAACCAATTCCCCTCCGGTGATCCCATCCTGCAGTTCCTTGACGACGACACACGCCTCGCGCTCGAGGACATGCTGTCGCTGTCAGGCTTCTCCATGGACGAACTGGTTGCACTGGTGGAGCACGGCGCCTTCGAGCCGGAGGGCAAAACGGTGGAAACATGGACCTTCTCGGTGCGCTCGGCCTTCGTGGCGCGCCGCGCGGCGGGACTGCGCAGCGAATTCGGCCTGGACACCACCGGCACCTCAGTAGTGTTCGGCCTGCTCGAGCGCATCGAGGAACTGGAGCGCCAGTTGCGCGAACTGGAGTAGCGGCCCCTGCCATCGACGCGACTGCGCCACGGCATCCCGTGGTGCATCGAACGGTGCACGCTGGCATACTCGGCCAGTCCTCCTGAGCCGGCCACACACGCGTGCTTCGAATCCGCATCCTCCTGCTGATCACCCTGCTGTTTGCGCCATGCCTGAACGCGGTGGCGGACGATGCGCCACCACCGGAGGTTGTTGCGGCACTCAAATCCGCCGGCATCCCGCTGTCTGCTGTTGCCATCCAGGTCCAGCCCGTGCAGAACGGCGCGGCGCATCTGCCGCGGCTGGCGGTCAACGCCGCACGTGCCATGAACCCGGCCTCTACGATGAAGCTGGTCACGAGCTTCGCCGCACTGGAGCTGCTGGGCCCCACGTTCACCTGGAAGACCCAGGCCTTCATCACCGGCACGCTGAACGGCGACACGCTGGAGGGTGACCTGATCCTCAAGGGCGGCGGCGACCCCAAGCTCACGATCGAGAATTTCTGGCTGCTGGCGCGCGGCCTGCGCGCACGCGGCCTGCGCCACATCCGGGGCAACCTGATCCTTGACCGCAGCTATTTCGAAACAGGCGAGCATGACCCGTCGCGCTTTGATGCCGAACCGCTGCGCCCCTACAACGTCGGACCCGATGCACTGCTCGTGAACTTCAAGTCGGTGATTTTCACGTTCGTGCCGAACATCGAGCGCGGCACGGCGCAGGTCATCACCGAGCCGCGATTGCCGCAACTCGAACTCGTGCAATCGGTGCGACTGTCCGACGGCCCCTGCAACGACTGGCGCGCCCGCCTGAAGGCGGATTTCCAGAATACCGCCGGCAGCGCGCGCGCCGTGTTCTCCGGGTTTTATCCGGCGAGTTGCGGCGAGAAGACCTGGCCGGTGGCACTGCTCTCGCATCCGAATTACATCGAGGGCGTATTCCGCCAGGTCTGGGAGGACATGGGTGGCACGCTCGGAGGCACAGCACGCGACGGCGCCACACCCGCCGGTGCGCGCCTTGTGCACCTGCAGGAATCGCCTTCGCTCGCCGAAGTGGTGCGCGACATCAACAAGTACAGCAACAACGTCATGGCGCGGCAGATGTTCCTCACGCTGTCTGCAGAAGTGCTGAAACAGCCCGGCAGCAACGAGCGTTCAGCACAGGTGGTCAAGTCATGGCTGGCACAACGCGGCCTCGACCTTCCGGAACTCGTGCTCGAAAACGGTTCTGGGCTTTCGCGCATCGAGCGCATCAGTGCCGGCGGCATGGCGCGCGTGCTCGATGCGGCATTCGCCAGCGCGGTGATGCCCGAACTGATGGCCTCGCTGCCGGTGGTCGCGCAGGATGGCACCATGCGCCGCCGGTTGAAGACCGACGGCATTGCCGGACAGGCGCACATCAAGACCGGATCGTTGTCGGACGTGCGCACCATCGCCGGCTATGTGCTGGACCGCGCCGGTCAGCGCAACATCGTGGTGTTCATCATCAACCACCCAAATGCCGTGGCCGGCCAGGCTGCTCAGGATGCACTGTTGCGCTGGGTGTATGCAGCCGATGGGAGCAACGGCGGAAGCAACGCCGGAAACGCTGTCGACAGCAATGGAGGCAGCGGCAAGGGCAATGTCGCATCTGCGCGAGCCGCACAACCGGTCAAGGCAGGCACATCGGCTTCGCGGCGCTGAGATTCCTCGGGTCAGGCACCGTACCGCGTTCAAAGCCCCAGTTCAGCCCACAGGCCATCGACGCGGCGCTTCACCGCTTCGTCCATGCGGATCGGGCGACCCCATTCACGATTCGTTTCAGCCGGCCACTTGTTCGTGGCATCGATGCCCAGCTTGGAGCCCAGGCCTGACACCGGGCTGGCGAAATCGAGGTAGTCGATCGGGGTGTTCTCGGCAATCAGGCAGTCGCGCGCCGCGTCCACGCGCGTGGTCATCGCCCAGATCACTTCCTTCCAGTCGCGGATGTTCACGTCGTCGTCGGTGACGATGATGAATTTCGTGTACATGAACTGGCGCAGGAAACTCCACACGCCGAACATGACACGCTTGGCATGGCCGGGGAACTGCTTTTTCATGCTCACCACCGCAAGGCGGTAGGAACAGCCCTCGGGCGGCAGGTAGAAATCGATGATTTCCGGAAACTGCTTCTGCAGCAGCGGCACGAACACCTCATTCAGCGCCACACCCAGCACTGCCGGCTCGTCCGGTGGCTTGCCGGTGTAGGTGGAGTGGTAGATCGGATCGCGCCGCATCGTGATGCGATCGATCGTGAACACCGGAAAGCGGTCCTGCTCGTTGTAGTAACCGGTGTGGTCGCCGAAGGGACCTTCAAGCGCGCTTTCATATCCACCTTCCACATCAGGATAAATCGCACCCTCGAGCACGATCTCCGCCGTCGCCGGCACCTGCAGGTCCGAGCCGAGGCACTTCGTCACCTGGGTGCGCTCACCACGCAGCAGGCCGGCAAACTGGTACTCCGACAAGGCATCCGGCACCGGTGTCACCGCGCCGATCGTGGTGGCCGGGTCCGCGCCCAGCGCCACCGCGACGGGATAGGGCTTGCCGGGATATTTCGCACAGTGGTCACGGAAATCCAGCGCGCCGCCGCGATGCGCCAGCCAGCGCATGATCACCTTGTTCGGTGCAATTACCTGCTGGCGGTAGATGCCCAGGTTCTGCCGCGGCTTGTTCGGCCCGCGCGTGATGGTCAGTCCCCAGGTGATCAACGGCGCCACGTCGCCCGGCCAGCAGGTCTGCACCGGCAGCTTCGCCAGATCAACGTCTTTACCCTCCCACACGATGTCCTGGCAGGGCGCACCGGAGACCTGCTTCGGCGCCATGTTCATCAACTGCCTGCCGATGGGAATCCAGCGCTCCATCACATCGCGAAAACCCTTGGGCGGCTCCGGCTCCTTCAGAAAGGCGAGCAGTCGGCCGATGTCACGCAATGCTTCCAGCGGATCCGCCTTGGCATCGGCGCCCATCGCCAGTGCAATGCGGCCCGGCGTGCCGAAGAGATTGCCAAGCACAGGCATGGTGTGCCCTGCCGGCTTCTCGAACAGCAGCGCCGGCCCTGCGGCCTTCAGCACGCGGTCGCAGATCTCGGTCATCTCGAGTTGCGGCGACACTTCGGCGCGGATGCGCCTGAGTTGCCCCAGTGTTTCGAGCTGGTTCAGAAAATCGCGCAGGTCGCGATAGGCCATGTGTTCAACCCCGCCAAGTAAGAAGTCAGAAGCTGCCCGACCACGACGGCCGGTATTCCAGGAATATCCCCGCGAAGATCGCGGCCCCCACCCAGTTGTTGTGCAGGAAGGCCTTGAAGCAGCCCTCGCGGCTCCGAGTGCGGATCAGCCGGTAGTGATAAACAGTCAGCAGGGCCGCAACCAGCAGGCCTGAATGGTAAGGAATGCCGAAGTGCATCCAGCGCCCGATGCCGGTGAGTATGCCCAGCATCGCGGCATAGCACAGCATCACTGCCGCCACGTCGTAATGTCCGAAGGTGATTGCCGAACTCCGCAGCCCGAGCTTCACGTCGTCATCGCGGTCCACCATGGCGTATTCGGTGTCATAGGCGATCGCCCAGAACACATTGGCCAGCAGCAGCCACCAGGCGACCTGCGGCACCCAGCCCAGTTGCGAGGAGTAGGCCATGGGAATGCCGAAACCGAAGGCCACGCCCAGGTAAGCCTGCGGCACATGCAGGAAGCGCTTGGTGAACGGATAGGTCGCCGCCAGCACCAGCGCCGCCATCGACAGCCAGATCGTCAGCTTGTTGAGAATCACGACGAGGCCGAAGGCCGCCAGCACCAGCACCAGTACCAGCACCAGCGCCTCCTTCTTCGATACTTCGCCGGTGGCCAAGGGCCGGTTGCGCGTGCGCTCGACATGCGCATCGAAACGCGCATCGGCCAGGTCATTCAGGACGCAGCCGGCCGAGCGCATCAGCACCGTGCCCAGCACGAAGATCCAGATTGCCACATACGAGGACTGCCCCTGGGCGGACAGCCACAGCGCCCACAGTGTCGGCCACAACAGCAGCAGGATGCCGATGGGCTTGTCCAGGCGCATCAGGCGTTCGTACAGCGTCAGGCGGCGCTTGAGTTCCGCGAAAGTCATGTGCGCATTCTACCGGCTGGGGCGGGACATCCCGTCCGCACCGTCACCGACGCCTTCATTCATGCTCAGGCCTGCATGAATTCCGCACGACCGCCCAGCCAGCGCTCAAGATGTTTTCTCGCCGCATCAGGGTATTCATCCAGCATCACTTCCGCTGCCGCATGCGCGGCCTCGACCAGCTCCGCATCAGCAACCAGATCGGCAAAACGCAGCAGCGGCGCGCCGCTCTGGCGCGCTCCCAGATATTCGCCGGGGCCACGCTGCTCGAGATCCGCTGCAGCGATCGCGAAACCGTCGGATTGCTCGTAGATCACCTTCAGCCGGTCACGCGCACCCTGCGACAGCGGATTCTGGTAAAGCAGGATGCACACCGAATCATCGACACCACGGCCGACGCGGCCACGCAACTGGTGCAACTGCGCCAGGCCGAAGCGTTCGGCATGCTCGATCACCATCATCGAGGCATTGGCTACGTCCACTCCCACTTCGATTACGGTGGTGGCCACCAGCAACTGGATCTCGCCGGCAACGAAGGCCGCCATGACCGCCGCCTTCTCCTCGTTCGGCAGGCGCCCGTGCACCAGCCCGACGTGCAACTCGGGAAACTCCACCGACAGCGATTCATAGGTGTCGATGGCGGTCTGCAACTGCAGCGCTTCGGACTCCTCGATCAACGGGCACACCCAGTAGGCCTGCCGGCCCGCACCGCAGGCCTCGCGAATGCGCGCCATCACCTCGGACCGCCGCGCATCGGACACCAGCTTGGTCACCACCGGCTGGCGACCGGGCGGCAGCTCATCGATCACCGACACATCAAGGTCGGCGAAATAGCTCATCGACAGTGTGCGTGGAATCGGCGTTGCGCTCATCATCAACTGGTGCGGCTCCGCATTGTTCCTGTCCGTGGCGCCGCTGCCCGCCTCGTCGCCATCGCCGCCCTTCTTGCGCAGCGCCAGGCGCTGCGCCACGCCGAAGCGGTGCTGCTCATCGACGATCACCAAACCGAGCTTTGCCAGCTTCACCTTGTCCTGGAACAGCGCGTGCGTGCCCACCACCACCGGCGCCTCGCCCGCAGCGATCGCCTCCAGCGTTTCCCGGCGCTCGGATTTCGGCTGACTGCCGGTGAGCCAGGCCACGCGGATGCCCAGCGGCGTTAGCCATTCGCTGAACTTGCGGAAATGCTGTTCGGCTAGGATTTCAGTGGGTGCCATCACCGCCGCCTGGAAACCGTTCTCGACGGCACGCAGTGCGGCAAGTGCGGCGACCACGGTCTTGCCGCTGCCCACATCGCCCTGCAACAAGCGGTGCATGGGATGCGCCACATTGAGGTCTGCGGCAATCTCGCCCCACGCGCGCTGCTGCGCGCTGGTGAGGCGGAACGGCAGCGCCTTCAGCAGTTGCGCGGTCAGCGCATGCGCATCCTCGAGGCGCGGCGCGGTGCGCGCGCGGCGGCGGCGATAGTGAAGGCGCATGGACAGTTGCTGCGCCAGCACCTCGTCGAACTTGATCCGCCGCCAGGCGGGATGCGTGCGGTCTTGCAACATGAGCGCATTGCTGTCGGGCCGCGGGTGATGCAGCGCGTCGATGGCATTGCGAAACGACGGAAAGCGCGATGGGAAACCGAGGGGCGCGAGGATCGCCGCCGGCAGCACCTCTTCCAGCGCATGTGCAGTCGATGCACGCTCGATGCCGCGCTCGATCAGCGTGCGCAGCGTTACCTGGGACAGGCCGGCCGTCGTCGGATACACCGGCGTCAGCGCATCGGGCAGCGGCTCGGGGCGGCGCAGCACATGAAAGCGCGGATGGATCATCTCGCCGCCGAAAAAACCGGCGCGCACCTCGCCAAAGGCGCGCACGGTCACACCCTCGGCAAGCGCCTTCGCCTGGCTCGGATAGAAATTGAAAAAACGCAGGTACAGGATGCCGGTGTCGTCCTCGATGCGCGCCACCAGCTGGCGCCGCGGCCGATAGGCGATCTCGGTGCCCAGCACGCGCCCTTCCACCTGTACCAGAACATCGGCGGGCGCAGAGGCAACCGAGCCGATGGGTGTCAAACGGGTTTCATCCTCATAGCGCAGCGGCAGGTGCAGGATGAGGTCGAAGTCGCGACGCAGCCCCAGCTTGGCAAGGCGCGCGTCGAGGCCGTCAGCGCCGTGCTTCGCGGCATTGCCCGACGGTGCCTGCTTCCCGGCCACGGTCCTGGCGACCTTGGAAACCTTGGTGGCCTTGGTGGCCTTGGTGGCCTTTGCAACCCTGGCGATGATGGTTCCGGCCGTCAGCCCAATACCAGCACGGCATCGGCCTCCACCAGCGCGCCGCGCGGCAGCGTCGCCACGCCGACGGCGGCACGCGCCGGATACGGCTGCGGGAAATACCGGATCATGGCTTCGTTCACCTTGGCGAAGTGCGCAAGATCGGTGAGATAGATGTTCACCTTCACTGCGTTGCCCAGGGAGCCCCCGGCGGCCTCGGCCACGGCCTTGAGGTTCATGAACACGCGGTCAATCTGCTGCTCGATGCCCTCGACCATCTGGCCGCTGGCCGGATCAAGGCCGATCTGGCCGGAGAGGTAGACGGTGTCGCCGGCGCGAACCGCCTGCGAGTAGGTGCCGATGGCGGCGGGCGCGTGAGGAGTGGAGATGATGGTTCTCGCCATGAAATGACGCCTTTGCGGATGAGGGAAGAAGAGTCGATCTACAATGACCAATGAAAAAGACATGCGACAACGATCGCCAGTGTAAATGACCTCCTCCACGCTCGCCAATCTGCTGAAGCTCGTAGGTTCCGCGCGCGACGGCGCGCTGCTGCGCTTTTCACTGGGCAACGAGTACCTCAAGCTTGGCGACCGCGGCAATGCCATCCTGCAACTGCAGGAATCAGTGACGCGCGAACCGGGCTATTCGGCCGCCTGGAAGCTGCTCGGCCGCGCACTGGCCGATGAGGGCCGCGATGCGGACGCGCTGGACGCATGGCGGCGCGGCATTGGCGTGGCCGAAGCAAAGGGGGACAAACAGGCCGCGAAGGAAATGACGGTGTTTGCCAGGCGTATTGAAAAGAAACCCGGCGGCCCCGGACAGCCCCGGTAATCCACAAATCCAACCGGATTATTATGATCAATATCAAATAATAGTGATCATTTAAAGCGACTTTAAAAGTTAATTGTTATCTCGCTTTAGGGTATTGACTGCTATTCGACGATCCTTCGCGCGCCCCGCACCAGCTCGGGCGTGAGGCTGATGCGAAAGTAGTTGGCCGCGCGGCGATTGAGCGAATAGGCCAGCTTGCGTGGCGCATCGGCGGCACGCGATGCCGACTGCGGATTGCGCAAGACCTCGACGATGCGCTCGCCGCACTGGTGTCCGATGTCGTGATAGTCCCAGTCCAGCGAAAACAGGGCGCCGGCACTGGCCGCTATGCCAGTCCCATGACGAGCCGCTTCTTCGGCATCGCTCCCGCCGCGCTGGTCGGAAAATCCATCAACATCCTGTCGGGTTCCAGGCAGCCCATTTTTCCCTTCGACCCCGGTTCTCCCCGCTCCTACACAAACTTCGAACGCACCCTGGCCGGTCCGAACAATGGCAAGGTTTCCACTTTTGAAAGCGCCGGCACCGCCATCTACGATGAACAGGGCCGCTTCGCCGGCATGCGCGGCATCGACCGCGACATCACGTCCAAGCGGCAGTTCCGGGACAGCCTGGCACGATTGCGGGAAGAACTGGCCGACAACATGCAGGCAAATCTCGTCGGTCAGCTCCTGTCCGGCGTTGCACATGAGCTCAACCAGCCGCTGTCGGCAATCGTGTCCTACAACCAGGCCTGCATCCGCCTGCTCGAAAGCGGCGGTGCCGCGCCCGGCGAAATTGCCTCGGCAATGCGTGCCACGGCTTCGAACGCCCTGCTCGCAGGTGACATCGTCAAGCGCTTGCGCCGCCTCAGCGCTCGGGGCGCTCCCCAGGCCCATCCCACGTCGATCCGGGGCCTGATCCGGAATGCAATTGCGCTCGTGGATCACCGCCTCCGGTCAGCGGACATCGATGTCATCGTGAGAACGGCGGCCCCGGTCTCCCGGATGATTGTCGACCCCGTGCTGATGACCCAGGTCATGCTCAATCTTCTCCACAATGCGGCCGACGCCATCTCGGAAGCGATGCCGGAAACGCGACAGATTCGTGTTTCCTGCGAGGACCATGAGAATGGCAAGACGCGCATCACCGTATCTGATTCCGGGCCCGGCATTCCGCCGGAGACCCTGAAGCGCATCTTCGAGCCGCACTTCACCACCAAGGCACACGGCACCGGCATCGGGCTGTCCATCAGCCGTTCCATCGTTGAGGCCATGGGCGGAACGCTGGAATGCAATTCCGTCCCCGGCAAGGGCGCAAGCTTTACAATTGAACTACCCGCGGAGAAAACCCATGATGACAATGAGCACCCGACAGGCTGATCCCTCCCCAGTACCACTGCAGGCGGCCATGGTCTATATCGTGGACGATGAGGCGTCCATGCGCGACTCACTGTCGTTGCTGCTGCGCTCGGTCGGACTGCCGGTCAAATGCTACGCGTCCCCTGCGGATTTCATTGCGGATTTCGACCCTGACCAGCCCGGCTGCATCGTGCTGGACGTGCGCATGCCGCAGATGAGCGGCCTCGCCCTGCAGGACTGGCTGGCGATCCGCAAGCACGACATTCCCATCATCTTCATCTCGGGCCATGGCGACATCCCGATGGCGGTCGGCGCGATGCGCTCGGGTGCAGTCGACTTCATCGAGAAACCGATACACGACCAGAAGCTGCTCGACAGCATTCATGTCGCCATCAAGCGCCATGCATCAAGCCGGACCAAACGCGAAGCCGAGCGGGAACTCGAAAGGCGCCTGGCCCCGCTGACTGCGCGGGAACACGACGTCCTGAAACTGCTGATGGAAGGCATAGCAACAAAGTCGGTCGCGCGTGAATTGAATCTCAGCCATCGTACGGTCGAAGGCTATCGCGCGCGGATTTTCGAGAAGACCGGTGTGGGCTCACTGACCGAGTTGATCAACCTGCACCGCCGCGCATCCTGAAAACACACGCCGGGCATGGGCATTACCGCCTCTGAATTCGAAATATATTATTATCAATATGATGAAATATTCCATTAATATTGCAAATTCACATCGAAATTGTAATCACCATAAATAGCCAGGAAAGCCTGACAGATCCAGGCCGCCCCTCGGCACCGTTACCCGCAATGCCGGCCGTATTCCATCCGAAAGCGGCCGTCGCCCTGCAACGCAGCCCGAGCCAGTAAAGCTGACCTGATCGAGTCCGATCACCTGCCCAGCGTGCGATTTTGCACAGACCTGGCCTTGCCCAATTGTCATAATCAACGTGGATTTCACCGATCAAGTCCACCCCTTTTCGGAGGTCTTATGAAATCTGCGAATCTGAAAATCAAGTCCGGATTGATGATTGTTGCCTGCGGGTTGTACATGATCAGCCCGGCAATGGCGGACAAGCCCGACTTCGCCGGCAAAGGCAAGGGCGCCAGGAACGAGCACTCGGAACGCGGTGACCGGGATGACCGCCGCTCCGAAAAAGGCGGTCATTTCGAGGACAGGCACCGCGTGGCAGTCCGCGAATATTACGCAGAGCAGTTTCGCGGCGGCCACTGCCCGCCGGGACTGGCGAAGAAAAACAATGGCTGCATGCCTCCGGGCCAGGCCAGGAAATGGCAGCTCGGACGGCCATTGCCCCGGGACGTTGTCTACTATGACGTGCCGCAGCCGCTCGTCGTGCAAATCGGCATCCCGCCCGCCGGCTATCGCTATGTCCGGGTGGCCACCGACATCCTGATGGTTGCCGCTGCAACCGGAATGGTAGTGGACGCAATTCAGGATCTGGGCAGATAGCCCGGAGTCATTGAGCGGGCATCAGCAGTGCCCGCTGCGCCTCGTCGAGGAAACACCATTCGCCCGGCTTCAACGCCAGTACATCCAGCCTGAGCCGGCCGATCGCCGTGCGCTCCAGCGCATCGCAGTGATGGCCGGCGGCGGCCAGCATGCGCTTGACCTGATGGTACTTGCCCTGGTCGAGCACGATTTCAATCCGGTGCGAATCGAGCTGACGGCAGGACAATGCCACCAGCGGCGCGGGTTCATCCGTGAGCTTTACACCCGACGACAACAGCGCCAGTAACTCAGGCGTGACCGGGTCATGCGTCGTCGCCTCATAGGTCTTCGGCACATGATGCTTCGGGGATGACTGACGGTGGATGAACCCGCCGTCATCCGACAGCAGCAGCATGCCCGTCGTATCGTGATCAAGCCGGCCTACCGGCTGGGTATTGCGCGCCAGGAACACCGGCGGCAGCAGCGTCAGCACGCCCGGATGGTGGCTGGGCTTGCGCGAGCATTCATAGTTGGCCGGCTTGTTCAGCACCAGATACAGATGCTCGCGGCAGGTCCAGGCCTGCCCATTGATCGATAGCACCAGCGATTCGGGTTCCAGATAGTCATCATATTCGGTCACCACTTCGCCGGACAGGCTCACGCAGCCGTCAGCAATCATCTGCTGGCAGGCCTTGCGCGTGCCGAAACCCTGTGTCTGCAGAAGTTTGTCGAGCGTCATTTTTTTCATGGGAAATTTCAGATCAGGGGCAACAGGCACGCGCCCACTGCCCTTGTGGCCACATTGCGTGTCCCGAAGCAATCATTCGAGCACCAGGGCCTCGACAATGCCGGTTACATCCCGGCACTTTTCCAGCGCCCACAGGCTCGAAAGGATATCGTCTGAACGTTTTTCGCCGAGAGCATTCCCGGCCATCGCGCGAAACTTCCTCTCTATCCAGGCATCAGACTTCTGCGACGCAAGATCGTCTTCGCCACCACCCGCCTCGGCTTCGATGCACTGTCCAGCCGGGTCATAAACGCTGACCTTGCTGCAGTGCTTTTGCGGAAGCGCCTTGTACGCAGTCGTATAGGCTTCGTCCTCGACCAGTTCAACCTTCGCCATCAACTGCCGCAGCCGCGGATCCTGCAGGTGCCGATCATCAAATGAATCCGGCGTCACTGTTCCGTCGATCAATGCCGCAGCCACGCAATAGGGAATGCTGTGGTCCGCCGTCTCGCGGATGTCGGACACCCAATGCTGCGGACCGGTACCCTGTCTGGCACGCTTGTAGGTTGCAACGACGACCCGCGACACTTTGTCGATGTCGCCCACGCGGCCGGAGAGTTTTTCTGCCGCGAGGATGGCCGAGATGGTCAGCGCACGCGCAGGACGGGTCTTGATGCGGCTGTCGCAGATCAGGAACGGAACGCTGCCCCCTCCCATGTCGGTAAGTTCGAAACGTTTGCCGGCCACATGGTCGCACCATCCTCCAGCACCCAGGAATGGCAGGCTGGGACCGTCAAGCCCGGCCTGTGCCAGCAAAGCCGCCTGCACACCATCGCGCCCGGACTGGCCTGCGGCAAGCGCCTTCCATACCGTGACATGGTCCGCCCGCACCTGCTTCAGGATATTGTGCGTGGTTGCGGCCATCGAGATGGCATGCGCAAGCTGGTGCCCGGAAACACCCAGCAGCTTGCCCGTGGCCGCCGCTATGGAGATGCAGCCGAATGTCGCCGGATCAAATCCTTCGCTGTGGCAGGAGTCGCAGATGCGCAGGTAGATTTCGTAGGCAAGCACGACTGCAGTGAGAAACTCACGGCCGGAGGCATGCACATGCTCGGCCACCGCCAGCAAAGGCGTGATGACATCACTGGGGTGTCCATGGGCAGTGCCCGGCTTGTAACGCGCAAACACGTCGTTCGCCTCCACATAGCGGGCAGTCGATGCATTCACAAACGCCGCGAGTTCCAGCGTGGTGTACCGGCGCGTGCCCAGCACAGTGGCGCCATCGGTGCTGTTGGAGGCAACGGCAAGATTGCGCAATTTGGCGCAGGGCTCGTAATGAAAGCCGGCCACCAGCACTCCGAGGGTGTCCACAATCAATGCCTTGGCGCTATGCACCGCCTCCTCCGACAACGCATCGAAGGTCAGGGTTTGGCTGTAATGGGCGAGGCGCTGCTGAATTGCATCGACTTTTGTCACATCAAATTGGGTAGTCATGCTCTTGCGTGATCCTTTGAATCGGCCAAACTGCAATAGTGAGGTGATTTCCGCACGTTTTCCCCACAGTCGGAAAACAAAAAGGGCCTAGCTAAATAGCTAAGCCCTTGAAGCATTTGGTAGGCCGTGCGGGATTCGAACCTGCGACCAACGGATTAAAAGTCCGCTGCTCTACCAACTGAGCTAACGACCCAAACGAGAGGGCGAATTCTATTATGCCGCTCATTGCAACGTCAATGAAACCACGTGTTTTTGCACGGAAATCGGCATGAAATGCGCGCAAATTGCAGCGCGCAGCCTGTTCTGGCAATTACAAGAACACGTTCAGCCGCCGGCGGCCTGACCCGTCGTCCTGTAGCGGGTCGGATCGGGAATCATCAGGGTCTCGAATCCGGCGCGGCGCAACCGGCAGGCATCGCACTGGCCACAGGCGCGGCCAGCGTCATCAGCCTGATAGCAGGACACGGTGAGCGAATAGTCCACGCCGAGGGCAAGGCCGCGGCGGATGATGTGAGCCTTGGACAATTCGATGAGCGGAGCATGCACACGAAGGCGCCGCCCTTCGCTGCCCGACTTCGTCGCCAGGTTCGCCATGGTCTCGAAGGCACGCACGAAATCCGGCCGGCAGTCCGGGTAGCCGGAATAATCCACGGCATTGGCACCGAAGAAGATGTCGTCTGCGCCCAGCACCTCGGCCCAGGCAAGGGCAAGCGAGAGCATGACGGTGTTCCTCGCCGGAACATAGGTCACGGGAATCTCGCCCTCGATGACCCCGCCGGTCGGAATCAGAATATTGCGGTCAGTGAGCGCCGATCCGCCAAACGCATGCAGGTCGATTGCCACGATGCGGTGCTCTGCCGCACCTTGCGCGAAGGCAATGCGGCGCGCCGCGTCGAGTTCGGCCTGGCTGCGCTGGCCGTAATCCACGGACAGGCAATAAGCGCGATAACCCTCGCTGCGTGCCATTGCGAGGACAGTCGCGGAATCAAGTCCGCCGGACAGGAGTACGACTGCAGGTTTCATGTCGAGGTAAAGCGAAGGCGGGTTATTTTTTCTGCAAACGCTGCTTGGCCTGTTCCGCGGCGGGGCTGGTGGGATAGCGCTTGATGAGTTGCTGCAGGGTGGCCAGCGCCCCCTTGGAGTCATTCATCTCGGCCTGCGAGCTGGCGATGTTGAGCAGTGCATCGGGTGCCTTGGCGTTGTCCGGCCAGGTGGCCAGCACCTTCTGCTGTTCGGCGATGGCATTCTTGTAATCACGCAACGCATAGTAGGCATTGCCTATCCAGTATTGCGCACTGGGCAGGAGCTGGCTGGAGGGGTAGGCCGACATGAAGGCCTGGAAGGCGGTGATGGCCAGACCGAAATTGTTCTGCCGGAACTGGTTGAGCGCCGCTTCGTAGGCATCCTTTTCCTTCGCCGCCTCGCGCTCCGGCGCAGTCAGCTTCTCCTGGATTTGCGCGTTGGCCTGCTCCATCTTGCGAAGTCGCGCATCCAGATCGACATACAGGTCCTTCTGGCGGCGCTCCAGGTTCTCGATCTGATTGAGCAGGGTTTCGTTCTGGCCGCGCAGGCGCGCAATGTCCTGCTTCAGCGCATCCAGTTGTGCGCTCAGGTCAATCAGGGAGCGTGAAAACGTGTCGTCTTTCGCCTGCAGCGCATTCAATCGATCATCGACCGCCTTTTGTGCCGCTTCGACCTGATCCTTCAGATTCGCGATCTGGCGGCGCGCCTCGTCATCATCGAACAGCGCAGCATGTCCCGGCGCAGCCCATAGGGAAGCACCGAGCAGGCAGGCGCACAGCATGGCCACCCTGCCCCAGATGCGGATGTTCGGCGATCGGCCGCGCGTGCTCATGGCAGTCATTCCGCGTTATCCATTCATGGTCATCCGTTGCGATTCCGTTCTCAGTACTCGCCGCCATACAACAGGTCGCCGCGCCGGTTCTGCGCATAGCAGGCATCGGTCTTTTCCTCGCAGCGCGGCTTTTCCTCGCCCAAGCTGGCGGATTCGATCTGCGATTCCTGCGCCCCAAGCAGCACCAGCATTCGCTTGGTGGCATCCGCCCGGCGCTGGCCCAGAGCAATATTGTATTCGCGACTGCCGCGTTCGTCGGCATTGCCCTGAATCAGCATTTTTGCACCGCGGTTGTCGGAAAGGTACTTGGCATGCGCTTGCAGCAGGGGACGGAATTCCTCCTTGATGGCGTCGCTGTCGTATTCGAAGAACACCGAGCGCTTTGACAGGATGTTGTTCGGATCCTTGAGCGGATTGGCGCCCGCGGTTGCCGGCGGAACAGGCCTGGAGCTCACATCCCCTGCGTCCGGCTGAGTCGTGGTGACGGGCGGCGTCGGCCGGGACGCAGCCGTGGGCGTGCGCTCCTCGACGCCCGCCTTGCCATCTTCAAGCGTGGGCTTGCTGCCGCAGCCATAGACCAGGGCGGCGCACAGGCCGGCCAGCGCAATACCGTGCAGTGCTTTCATGTCGACTCCTTCTCGTTTTCGTCGTAACTCACTTCGTGGCTCCCCGACTGCGAATTCAGATGCTCATACCCGGATATCCGGATCAATTGCCCATGAACGGCCCCCACGCCGGCTCGCGAACGTCGGCCGCCTGCACCGACAGCCGCTGGCGGTAGCGTCCGTCACTGGATACTGCGGCCAGCACGCCGCGCCCGCCGACTTCAGTGGCATACAGGACCATGCGCGAATTCGGCGCAAAACTGGGCGATTCATCGCGCTGCGTATCCGTCAGGGTCTGTACCTGCTTGCTCTCCAGGTCCATTGCGGTCAACTGGAAGCGTCCGCTGTTGCGGGCAACGTAGGTCAGCGTTTTTCCGTCCGGGCTGATCCGCGGGGTCACGTTGTAGTCCCCCTGGAAGGTCACCCGCGTAGCCTCACCACCCGAGGTCGCAACCCGGTAGATCTGCGGGCTGCCACCGCGATCCGAGGTGAAATAAATGGACTGTCCGTCCGGCGCAAAATTCGGCTCGGTATCGATTCCGGGCGACTGCATCAGGCGGCGCACGTTGCTGCCATCGGCATTCATCAGGAAGATCTGCGAACCACCCTCGCGTGAAAGCACCACGGCAAGCTGCCTGCCGTCGGGCGACCAGCTCGGTGCCGAGTTCGAGCCGCGGAAATTCGCCACGGGAATCTGCCGTCCGCCCACCAGGTCCTGCACATAGACAACCGGCCGCTTCGCCTGGAAGGACACATAGGCGAGTCGTGTGCCGTCCGGTGACCAGGAGGGCGACAGAATGGGTTCGGGAGAAGCCAGCACGGTCTGTGCATTCTGGCCATCGGCATCGGCGACCTTCAGCTCGAAGCGCCCCTGCTGCTTCACGATGTAGGCGATGCGCGTGGAGAACACGCCACGCTCGCCGATCAGCTTTTCGTAGACGTAGTCCGCGATCTTGTGCCCGGTCAGGCGCAACTGCGCGGCGTTCAGCGTATAGGCCACGCCGCCGAGCTGGGCCTGCTTGGGCACGTCGAACAGCCGGAACTGCACCTCGAAGCGGCCATCGGCAAGGCGCCGCACGCCGCCGATCAGCATGGCATCGGCAAGGCGGCTGCGCCAGTCGGCGAAATTGACCTGCGACGCATCGGTGGGCGCGGGATTCACCCCGCCTGCATAGAGCATGCGGAAGCGGCCACTGCGCTGCAGGTCCGCCTCGACGATGTCGGAAATGCTCGCAGGCAAAGCCGACTCACCCGCGAACTGCAGGACCGCAATGGGAATCTGATTGGCACCGCTGCCCGTGATCTCGATGCTGAGCTGGGCGTTGGCTGCGCGCGCAAACAGCGCAAACGCAAGAATGGTCAGGATGGCAATGGCGCGGTTCATATTCCTCACTCAGCCGCGTTGAAATATCGCGCCCATGCCCTCCACGACGCGGATGCTGCTGGCATTATAGCGGGTCTTTCGGTTTGAATTTCAATTCCAGTTGCCTCTGGAACTGCTCCTGGGCGCCTGATGGCAAAGGCAAAGGCGACGACTTGCGAATCGCCCGCTCAACCGCCTCGTCATATGCACGGACCCCGGAAGACTTGCGCAACTTGACATCAATCACCTCTCCGGTGGGAATCTGGATGACATCAAAAATCGCCTCCGGATTGCCCACGATGCCCGAGGGCTCGACAATATAGCCGCGAATCTGCGCGCGTATGCGCCCTGCGTAAGCATTGTCTATCACCGGCGCAGAAGGCGCCGGTGCAGCGGGCTTGGCCGTTTCAGTTCTCGGGCTGCTTTTCGCAAGTTCCTGAGCCATCTCTTCCTTGATCCGGGCACTCATGTCGAATTTCAGGTTCGGCACAGGAGTAGGCTTGGGTTTCGGTTTTTCCTTCTCCACCGCGATGTCCGGCTTTTTGACCACGGGAACCGGCCGGGGTTCAGGTTTGATCTGAACTTTCGGTATTGGCTTCGGCGGCGCGGGCTCAACTTTCTGCGGTGGCTCGACTTTTTCCGGCGCGGGAACCGGCTCGGTCAGTGGCGCGGGATTCCACAACTCGACCACGACCGCATCCGGCGCCTTGGACGACCAGCGCACCCCGAAGAACAGCACGACGAACAGCAGCACATGGACCGTCACCGCCAGAACGGCAGCCGGCACCCTGGCCGGGTCGTGCGGCGTGTCATTCATTCCGGGATGGAACACGGCGGCCGTCATCACCGCCCCGAGGACTTCACCGCCAGCCCGACGCGGTGGATATTGGCGCGCTGCAACTCATCCATCACCTTCAGCACCGCTTCATACCGCACATCCTTGTCGGCGGAAATCATGACGGGCTGTTCGGGATTCTTTGCCTGGCGTTCGCGCAATACCGCAACCAGCTCGGCATCGGACACGCGTCGCTCCTCGCCTCCCTTGTCGCGCTCGCGCAGCATCAGCGTGGCATCGGCACGAATCACCACATCAAGCGTTGCCGGCGGCGGCGTCGAAGACTTGCCGACGCTGGGCAGGTCCACCGATCCCGGATTCACCAGCGGCGCAGTCACCATGAAAATGATGAGCAATACCAGCATCACGTCGATGTATGGAACGACGTTTATCTGGTTCATCAATTTGCGCTGTCTCATGCGGCCGCCGATATCATCTCGGCAGCGTCGTTACGCTCGTCACCGCTTGCTCGCATACAAAACGTATGCGTCGCAGCGCGCTTCCTCGCGCGCCTAGCTGCTGAGCGATCTCGGCCCCCGCACCAGAGCACAAGGCGGATGTCAGCGTACATGTGCCTGACGTTGCAGAATATTGGAGAACTCTTCCATGAAACTCTCAAAGCGCACGGCAATGCGGTCCACGTCGTGCGAGAAGCGGTTGTAGGCCACGACCGCGGGAATGGCGGCGAACAGGCCGATTGCCGTGGCCACCAGCGCCTCGGCGATGCCGGGGGCGACTGCGGCCAGCGTGGCCTGCTGCATGCTCGAGAGCCCGCGGAAGGCATGCATGATGCCCCACACCGTGCCAAGCAGTCCGACATAAGGGCTCACAGAACCGACCGAAGCAAGAAACGCCAGGTGCGCCTCAAGGCTGTCCATCTCACGTTGATAGGTGGCACGCATGGCGCGGCGTGCACCATCGACGATGATGCTGTCGTCGGTGCCGCGCTGACCCTTGAGTTTCATGAACTCGCGAAAGCCCGCCTCGAAGATGCGCTCAAGCCCGCCGGTGGCATGGCGGTTGTTCACCGCACTCTGGTACAGCGCATTGAGGTCGGAGCCGCTCCAGAAGTCGCGCTCGAATTTTTCCGTCTGCACCTGGGCGCGGCGCACCGAGAACAGCTTGCGGAAAATCCAGTACCAGGACATGAAGGACACGCCGAGCAGCAGCAGCATGACAAACTGCACGACAGCGCTGGCATTCCAGATGAGCGAGAGGATGGACAGGTCTTGGGTGACGTTCATGGCTCGAATTTTTCCAGTATGCCCGCAGGCACGGGAATGGGCTTGTAGGACTGCGCATCGACGCAGGCAATGGTGATCCCGGCCTCCACCAGCAATTCGTCGCCGCGCAGCACCTGCTGCGCGAAGACAAGGCGCGCGCGTCGCGGTTCGGCGACATGCGCGGTCACGGTCAGCAGGTCATTCAGCAGGGCCGGCTTGCGATAATTGATGTTCGCGGAATGCACCACAAAACAGACTCCGTCTTCGCGCAAAAGTTTCCCGAGGTCGAAACCCAGGGACTGCAGCAGCTCGGTGCGCGCATTTTCCATGAAACCCAGGTAATTGGCGTGGAACACGACGCCGCTGGCATCGGTATGCTGGTAATACACGCGCTGCTGCCATGCAAACGGTGCCGCCGCGCCTGCTCCACGCATTTCACTCATCCGGCGTTGCCACCGTCGAACAATTCACCGCTGCCGTTGGTCGACAGGGCATTCGGTGCCGCGATGCCGAAATGGCGATAGGCGGCCAGCGTGGCGATGCGTCCGCGCGGCGTGCGCTGCAGGTAGCCCTGCTGGATCAGGAAGGGTTCGAGCACATCTTCAATGGTGTCTGACTCTTCGCCGATCGCCGCGGCAAGGTTGTCGAGGCCGACGGGACCGCCGGCGAATTTCTCGATGACCGCAAGCAGCAGCTTGCGGTCCATGACGTCGAGGCCGAGCACATCGACATCGAGCATTTTCAGCGCGTCATCCGCGACCTCGATGGAGATTTTTCCCTGCGCCCGCACCTGCGCAAAATCGCGCACCCTTCTGAGCAGGCGGTTCGCGATGCGCGGCGTGCCGCGCGAACGGCGCGCCACCTCCAGCGAGCCGTCGCCGGAAATTTCCACTTCAAGCAGGCCGGCGGAGCGATCGACGATCTTCTTCAGCTCGCTGTCGGAATAGAACTCCAGCCGCGCCACGATGCCGAAGCGGTCGCGCAGCGGATTGGTGAGCATGCCGGCGCGCGTGGTGGCGCCAACCAGCGTGAAGGGCGGCAGGTCCAGTTTCACGGAACGCGCCGCCGGCCCTTCGCCGATCATGATGTCGATCTGGTAATCCTCCAGCGCCGGGTAGAGGATTTCCTCGACCACGGGCGACAGGCGGTGGATCTCGTCGATGAACAGCACGTCATTCGGTTCGAGGTTCGTGAGGATGGCGGCAAGGTCGCCGGGACGCTCCAGCACTGGTCCGGAAGTCTGCCGCAGGTTCACGCCCATCTCGCGCGCAATGATGTGCGCCAGCGTGGTCTTGCCAAGGCCCGGAGGCCCGAACAGCAGCACATGATCCAGCGCTTCCTTGCGATGGCGTGCGGCCTCGACGAAAATCGACAACTGGCCGCGGATCTTTTCCTGGCCGACGTATTCATCGAGGGAACGGGGACGCAGCGCACGCTCGACCACCTCTTCCTGCATGGAAGCGGGCGTCGCGGCAATCAGTCGATCGGTTTCAATGGCCATGGGCGCTATTGTCCTGCTGTTTTTTCTTTATGGTCTGCCGTTGTCTTCATTGTCGGCTGTCAGGCTGCAATTCACAAATGCCGCAGCCTCATCAGGCCTTGGCGAGCATTTTCAGCGACTGGCGGATGCCATCGGACACCGACAAACCCTCGGGCAGTTGCTTCACGGCACCCTGCGCCTCTTTTTCACTGTAGCCGAGGCCGAGCAGGGCATTCAGGATGTCGCTGGTTGCGGGCTTGGCGCGATTGATGGCCACGCCCGGCGCGAAGTCAGTTCCGAGTTTGTCCTTCAGTTCCAATAGCAGGCGCTCGGCCGTTTTCTTGCCGATGCCGGGAATCTTCACCAGCCGTCCCGCTTCCTGCGCCGCCACGGCCTCGACCAGTTCACCGACCGACAGGCCGGAGAGCACTGCAAGCGAGGTACGCGCACCGACGCCGGAGATTTTCAGGAGCTGGCGGAACACGCGCCGCTCCGAATCACTGCCGAATCCGTACAGCAGGTGGGCATCCTCGCGCACCACCAGATGCGTGAACAGCGTGACCCGCTCGCCGGTGGCGGGCAGGTTGTAGAACGTGCTCATCGGCACCTCGATGTCGTAACCGATGCCGCCCACATCCACCAGGATCTGTGGCGGATTCTTTTCCAGCAGGACGCCGGCAACACGGCCGATCATGCTTTCACCTTCATGCCTGCCCCTTCACGCCTGGCCTTCACATCCAGCGGGCTGATCAGGCGCCCGCGTTTGACGCGCAGGCCGCGCGTGACGAGCTGGCCCATGCCCTGCCCGCCATGGGCGTGGCAGATGGCGCAGGCCAGCGCATCGGAGGCGTCCGGTCCTGCGAGCGCAGGAAGATTCAGCAGGCGCTTGACCATCTCCTGGACCTGCTCCTTGCCCGCATGGCCCTTGCCGACCACGGCCTGCTTCACCTGCAGGGCGGTGTATTCGGACACCGGGAGGTCGGCGCCGACGGCGGCGCAGATCGCCGCGCCGCGCGCCTGCCCGAGGAGCAGCGTGGAGGCCGGATTCACGTTGACAAACACCTTTTCGATGACCACCTGTGCCGGCGCATATTCGGCGATCACTTCGCGCAGGCCGTCGAACAGGGTCTTGATCCGGTCAGGCAGTTCGCCCACGGGAATGCGCACGCAGCCGCTGGCCACGTAGGCGAGCTTCGATCCGGTCTTTTCAATGACCCCGAAACCGGTGATCCTCAAGCCGGGATCGATGCCCAGAATGCGCAGCGTGGACGGTGCACGTGAGGATGGCATGCGGGAATTATAGGGGCACCGGGAGAATGCGGCGCACCCGGAACACGGCAAAAGTGCGCGCGTCGTTCAGCGCCCAGACCATCACTCGTCGATGACCGCCGAGGTATAGACGTCCTGCACGTCATCCAGCGACTCAAGGGCCTCGAGCAGCTTCTGCATCTTGGCGCCGTCATCGCCCGCCAGTGGGATTTCGATGCCTGGTTTCATGGTGATCTCGGCCAGCTCCGGTTTGAGCCCGGCCTTCTCCAGCCCGTCTTTCACGGCGGAGAAATCCGGCGGCGCGCAGATGACTTCGACCGAGCCGTCCTCGTTCGTGACGACATCCTCGGCGCCGGCCTCGATGGCCGCCTCCATCACCTTCTCTTCACTGGTACCCGGCGCGAATATGAACTGCCCGCAATGCTTGAAGAGGAAGGCCACGGAACCGTCGGTTCCGAGGTTGCCGCCATGCTTGGTGAAGGCATGACGCACGTCGGCCACGGTGCGGACGCGATTGTCGGTGAGGCAGTCCACGATCACCGCAGCACCGGCAATGCCATAGCCCTCATAGCGGATTTCCTCGTAGTTCACGCCCTCCAGCTCGCCCGAACCGCGCTTCACCGCGTTCATCATGGTGTCCTTGGGCAGGTTCACCTCGCGCGCCTTGTCCATCGCGAGACGCAGCCGCGGGTTCATGGCCGGGTCGCCTCCGCCCATGCGCGCCGCGACGGTGATTTCCTTGATCGCCCTGGTGAAGGCCTTGCCGCGCTTGGCGTCGGTAATGGCCTTCTTGTGCTTGATGTTGGCCCACTTGGAGTGTCCTGCCATGGCGTTGATCCTGAACGAATGATTTGACGGGCTCCGGCCTGCAACCGCGGGCCGCGGCATCCCTGAAAACAGGCTTTAAGATGCTGAGAGAACGTATAATTTTAGCATCCAGCCCCCGATTCTTCCCGATTCTTCCCATCGGCTTAGTGATTATTCTTCAACCGGACCCGAACATGCCCGAACCGCGAATGATCACGTGCCATCTTCGCGACCGCATGCCCACTGCCGCAAGGCCCCTGCTCCGCGCCGCATTGCCGCATCCGCGGGAACCGGAGTCAATCCCTGGCGCCGCCACGAAAAGCTGATTTGTCCACATGCTGAAAAAGCTCTTCGGCACAATTTCATCAAGACCGGCCAAAGATGCGGCGAAAAACGCCCGCGTCGATGCGCTCTACGCCGAAGCCAGCGCAGCCTGGGCAGGCGGTAACCTTGCCGGGGCCGAAAGGAAGATCGAATCGGCCATCACGCTTGATAATAATCTTCCTGTACTTTTCTTTATGCAGGGAAGTATTTTACTGAAACGATCACAATTTGAACGCGCTTGGACTGCTTTCGAGCGTGCCCTGCAACTGCGCCCGCACTTCCCCCTGGTGCTGAATGCGGAAGTCCATGCAGCACTGGCCCGGGCGCGCCATGATCTCGGACGCGGCCGCGTCCCATCCAATGAACCGCCGTATCAGGGACCACCGCAGAAGGTGTCGGTCATCATCTGCTCGATCATCCCGGCGCGCTTCGAGCGGGTCTGTGCGAATTACCGGGAGCGGCTCGCGGGGGTGCCGCATGAAATCATCGGCATCCATGATGCGCAGTCGCTGTGCGAGGGCTATGCCCGCGGACTGGCCCGGTCCTCGGGCGACATCGTGGTGTTCTCGCACGACGACATCGCCATCCATGCGCCGGACTTCGCCAACCGGCTGCGGAACCGCCTGAATGAATATGAGCTGGTGGGCGTGGTGGGCAGCACGCAGTTATCCGGAGAAGGCTGGCTCTATTCGCGCTGGCCGCATATTCATGGACAGGTGGGCATGGCAGCCGCCGCGGGTACGGATGGGGGTTTCACCATCACCGCCTTCCACATGCGCGGCGCGGCAACACCGGGCGCACAGGTGCTGGACGGACTGTTCTTCGCCTGCCGCCGCGAACTGGCGGAGGCCATCGGCTTTGATGCCGCGACCTTCGATGGCTGGCATTTCTACGATTTCGACTTCAGCTATCGCGCCTGGCGCGCCGGACGGCGCACGGCCGTCTGCCACGACTTACTGATCGAACACGCCTCGCAGGGCGGATACAACGCGGAGTGGTTGCGTTACGCGCAGCGTTTCCGTGAAAAACACCCGGAGGCGAATGCCCTGTTCGGCGAACGGGAGGCAGTCCAGTTGGCATCCATCGGCGTGGACACGATCGCGGAGTGGCGGCTGTTCACCGAACACATGATGGCGCGAACTGCCTGAAGCAACCCCGACGTTGAAACCCCAGACGCTGAAACCCTAGACGTTGAATGCGAATAGCGCTTGGAGAGCCGCGCCAGTGCTGGGCATTGCGCTAGGAACTATCACCGCATGCCCCCAAGAATGCCCCCAAATCCATTGCCGGCTTGATGACTTGTTCTGCAAGCGTAAGTCGCTAAATCAAGGAAGCTGCAATACCGCCATTCATGCCGTCAAACAGACGTTTACTTCCTGTTTACTTCCTATTGGATCTCGCGCCTGCGTGCCTTGCACGGGTTGCCGGGCACGCGTCTGAAATCAACCTGCGCCCGAATCCTTCGCGATCACTTTGCCGTCCCGCTCCTCGACTGCAATCGCGATCAAACTCTCCCCAAAGCACGGCCCGCTCACACATTTCCCGGAATCCGGGAGAAAAGTCGCACCGTGAACCGGGCAGCTCAAAAGCCGGCCTCGGCTTTCAAAAAAGCGGCGCAGACCCGTGAGGCTGGTTTGGGGTTGAAGGCCAACGAAGGAGTGTAGGCCATCGAGGGAGTGCGGACAGCGATTGACGAAGGCATGGACCTGTCCTTCATAACGCACCACAAAAGCCGGCACCGTTTCGCCTGAATGTTCGGCGACGAAGATCATGCCCAGTCCCGAATCCTGCAGTACATCGCTGCTACAGATTACGCGTTCAGTTTCAGCCATTTCCAGGATTCCGGCGATGTAACACAAGCTATTTTAAGCTGGATCGATACTATCCCTGAAATCCTGACCTTTCTCAATTGAAAAGCTGCGCGAATTTCATCTGGAAATGGACGGAATCGCCATTTCCCACCCTCCACAGGCGCCAAATTACTCCGGTTAGCCTATTTCGTCGGTGAGGAGGACTTCTATAGTTGTTTGTCTGAGGAGTAGCGAGGCTGTAAAATTGAAGGTGTTGGGCCTATAGCTCAGTTGGTTAGAGCAGAGGACTTTGGGCGGCGACTCTAAACACCGGTTTGGTGCATGGGAAGGCGCGTTGGGTTGCCTTTCGCTAAGTTTGCTCTGGCGAAGGGTAGAACTGGTCAAAGTCGGTGAAGGCTGCGTCGCAAGACATGCTAATACCGAGCCAAGCCCCGCTTTGCAGTTCAAGGGGAAGGTGTAGAGACTAGACGGCCAGCCTGTAATGGGAAGGTATAGTCCAGACCACAAACCCGAAAGGGGCGGCGAAAGCCGTAGTGGGAAGCATAATCCTTTGGTCCCTGGTTCGAGTCCAGGTGGGCCCACCATTCAATATTGATAGTCTTATTGGATCTAGAAACTGTCTATTGTCTGTGTAACCACTCGATCAGTAGAACTCTCTTCGTCGATTGAAACCATTCGCTTCAAGAGATGTTCACGCGCAAGTTCTCCAATGCAAATATTAGTAAAAATGGATTCTGGCGAATCATTGGAGCTGCTTTATGAGCATGCGGATGCACTTAGTTTCGAGGATCTTGCGCGCGCGACAAGCCAGCGACGTCCCCCCGCTTTCAGTAGCACTGGGCTTTGGAGTCTGGGGTTAATTTAACTGGTTTTTGAATTAGGGTTTTTGCATACGCTGTCGGCGTCAGGCCCCC
>CAIYPG010000103.1 GCA_903928055.1 uncultured beta proteobacterium
GCCCCGATGCTGTTGCCGTCGCCGAGGCCGGATATTACCGGCAAGTTCCAGGTTTGGGCAGTTTTCGTGACATGCCGCCTCACGCGTGGCATCATTTCGACGCCGACGATACCCGGCCCGGCGTCTGGCGCGTCGGCTCGCACCTTCGCAAGGACGTCCGGTTCATGGTCCATAATCTGATGACGCCACATCATCAGGGATACACAGCCGATCTGATCTCCTGTCGCAACACGCTGCTGTATTTCAGCGACACCGGATTGCGGCGTGCCGAGGAAAGCTTGGTGGCTGCGGCGCGTCCCGGGACAGTGCTGTTGCTGGGGCCGGCGGATCGGCTGCGATACACCAGTGTGTTCGCGCCGATGACACGCTCCAACACCCAGATCCTCCACTGGCCGCGCGACCGCTGATGGCCCTGCGTATCGCCGTTGCCGTTGCGGCCGATTTTCAGCGCATCGTGATCTGCCAGTTGCTGCGCAAGATGCCGGGTGTCGAGGTGGTGGCCGATGCAACCGTGCTTGGCGCGATCGGCAGGCTCGACGCGGTCAATTTCCTGTTGGCCGATGTTGCGTTGTGCGCGTTGGAGCCAGACCTGTTTGCCGACCTCGGCAAGCGACTGCAGGGCCGGATTCTGCTGCTGGCTGGCGCTGATGCCGGCGTCGCGTTTCAGGTCCCGTCCGGCGTGCCTGTGCTGGCGCGCGAGGACCAGGCCTCCCCCGCAAAACTGTCGGCAGCCTTGCGTGGCCGGCTGGCTGCATGGATTTCGACCGGTGGGCTGACGCGCGGCATCGCGACGAAGCGGGTGGCCGATCCGGTTCCGCGAGGGTTCACGCTGACGCCGGCAGCACCATCGTCACCTGCAGGGCCGCGCGGCCAGAGCACACGGGTGCGGCGGCCGGCGCTGATCGTGGTCGCGGCTTCCACCGGCGGGCCGGACGCGTTGCAGGAGTTGTTCACGGCACTGCATCCTCCGCCATGTCCTGTGGTGATCGCTCTGCATATCCCGGCCGAGCATGCCGAAGGATTGGTGCGCCATATCGGGACGGTGACAGGGCATCGGATCGGGGTCGGCAGCGCAGGCGTACCCCTGGCCAACGAGGTTGTGCTGTTGCCGGGCGGCGTTGACCATAGGCTGGTCCGCGGTGCCTCGGGGCTGCGCCTGCAGAGTGTTCCTGGCAGTGCATCGGTGTTTCGCCCCAATGCCGACATTCTGTTCTCCAGCGCCAGCGAGCTTGACCTTGCGGTGACGGGTGTTGTGCTCACGGGCATGGGTGACGACGGCAGCAAGGGAGCTCAGGCGCTGGTCGCACAGGGGAATCCGATTCTGGTGCAATCGCCTGGAAGTTGTGCTGTGCCAGGGATGCCGTCGGCCTGCATGGCCGCGTGCAGGGTGCATTCGGTCGCCACACCGGTAATTACCCACCCCCTTGCCATGGACTCCAATCTCTGAATCCATGGGGCATGGATCGCATTGATTTGCAGCGCCTGAGCCGGGAAGAACTGATCGAGCTTGTGCTCGCGCTTCAGGGTCCCGCTAAAACGTCGCGCAC
>CAIYPG010000104.1 GCA_903928055.1 uncultured beta proteobacterium
GCCGATTACTACATCAAGGTGAAGAACAATTACCGGAAGACCGCCGGGCGCTAGCCTTTCACGCGCAGTCTTCCTCCTCAGTCTTCCTCCTCAGTCTTCCTCAATACCCAGCGCCACCAGATAGCGCGACACCATGTTGTAGGTGGCGATGACGCCGACGATTTCGGCGACCTGCTGGTTGTTCGGGAGCGCCGCCTTCACTGCGGCAAAGGTGCTGTCGGCAACTTTGACCCTGCGCGTCATCTCGACGGTCAACCGGAGCACGGCGTGTTCCGTGGCGTCGAACAGTGTGCTGCCGGTGGCCTGGTCAATCTTTCGCAGGGCGTCGAGCTGGGTCTGGCTGCCGCCTTCCTTCAGGAACACCGGTGCATGCTGCAGCCATTCATATTCGGCTTCGTTCAGCACGGCGATCGCGCAGATCGCCAGCTCGCGCAGCTTGCCCGACAGGGTGAGTCCGGTGCGTACTGCACCGAGGTGCGCATTCCAGCCCTGTGCGAAGGGCGGGCTGTTCAGCAGCATGCGGTCCAGGTGGTGCAGCGTGCCGCCGCGCCGGGTGCGGATGGCGGATACGATGTTCGCCGGTTCGACGAGGTCCTCGGGCTGGTAGGGAATGCGGGGCATGATCGGCTTTCGTTCGTTAAGGTTGGGCGGACGCTACCAGTACTGCATAGCGCCGCGGAAAATGTTGCCGAGGTCGGCGCGGTTGACTTCGCGGGCGGCATTCGTGATCAGGCGCTGCTGGGCCCAGGCGCCGGTGGTCAGCGCCTCCACGTCTTGTTCGGTATAACCCACGCCGCCCACGCCATTGGGAATGCCGCAGGCCTTCATCATGGTGATGAGCTGTTTTGCGACGATCTCGCCGGCATCGTCTGGGGTGGCATCGCGCACGTCTGCACCGAGGCAGGCTGCACCGTGGATATGCCGCTCCGGGCAGGCCGGGGCGTTGAAGCGGAATACGGCGGGGGCATTGACGATGACCGACATGCCGTGCGGCACATGACAGCCGGCATTGCCGAAGGCGATGCCGGCCAGCGTCGCCGCATACATCATGTTGTCGCGTGCTTCGGTGTCGCCGGCATCGGCGACGGCGCGCTGCATGTACTGGCCGAGCAGTTTCAGCGCCGCTTCGCAGCCGAGGTCGCTCCAGGGATTCGCGCCCTGGCTGGCGGGACGCAGCGCCGGATTCGCAGGTCTGGCGCGCTTCGTATAGGGCTTTGCGGTGTAGGACTCCAGTGCGTGCGACAACACGTCAAACCCGCTGGCGGCGACCACATTCGCCGGCAGCGAGTAGGCGGTCGTGGGATCGATCAGCGCCAGCGAGGGCTTCAGCCGCTTTGACACGATGCCGGTCTTTACCTGCATGGCCAGCAGGTCGAAGATGGCGATCCCGGTGCATTCGGAGCCGGTGCCGCAGGTGGTGGGGCAGGCGATGTGCGGTTTCAACGGCCCCGGGACGGCGCGGCCTTCGCCGATGGGCGCGTTGACATAGGCGAGGAAATCCGCCGGATGGGTTGCGTAAAGATTGGCGGCCTTGCAGGTGTCGATGACCGAGCCGCCGCCGAGCGACAGGTAACCGTCGAATCGACCTTCTGCGGCAAAACGCGCGGCGGCAAGGAAGGACAGGTCTGTGGGCTCAACCTGCACTTCGTCATACGTGATCGCATCAATGCCGGCGGCGCCCAGCGCATCGCGCACCGTCCCGTAAAAGGGCAGTGCGGCAATGCGCCGGTCGGTGAACAGCGCAACGCGCTTCAGGCCCAGTGCGCGGGCATGTTCGCCGGCTTCACGCAGGGCGCCGGGACCAAAGGTGATGCTGGAAATGTCCACGGAGAAGGCAGTATTACCGCCTTCAGTGGGAGAAAAATAGTGGTGGCAGCAGGACATCGTGACGCGTCCCGCAATTTACGCGGGGGTGGTGTCGTCCGCCGGTGGCTGGACTGCCTGGCCTTCTTCCTGGGGCTGCTCCTGCGAGGCAGATTCCTTTTTCAGGCGCTTTTCTTCTTTTTTCTGCTTTTTTGCGAGTTCTTTCTGGCGTTTCTGGAATGAGTAATTGGGTTTGGCCATGGGCAAAGTCCTTCAGGGGCGTTCGCAATGGAACGGAACCCGGAGAGTAAGGCAATTCACCGCGAATTGCACACACAAATGGGATTAGCCCGATAGGGGATTGCACCGACGGGGGTGCAGCGCGTGGCCGAAACGGACGTCTAGCCGATGTCCGTCAGCCACGTCCGCATTGCTGCAGTCACCTGCGGCGGCTGGCCCAGTGTGGAGAGGTGCGCACATTGCTCAATGACCGCCAGGCGCGCTCCGCGAATGGCGGTGACCATTTCCTCATGCACGTCCAGCGGAGTGATCATGTCGTCGCGACCGCACAGCACCAGCGTCGGGCAGTCGATGGCATCGAGCGATGGCCGGCTGTCGATACGGTCCATGATGGCCTGCTGCTGGCGGATGAAGACATCCTTGCCCAGGTCGCGCGCCATGGCCATGAAAACATCGACGATGCCCGGATCCTTGAGGCGCGCCGGCAACACGAACTTCGGCAGCAGCGCATCGACAACACCTGCGTAGTCGGCCTCTGCCTGGGTCACGATTTTTTTCCGTCCCGCAGAGCCTTCTGCGGTGTCGGGGCGCGCGCTGGTGTCGAGCAGCGCCAGTGCGAGCACGCGTTCCGGCGCCTGGCGCATGATTTCCAGCGCGACATAGCCGCCCATGGAAAAACCGGCCAGCGCGAAGGGGCCTGGTGGCGTCTGCGCGAGCGCGGACTTCGCCATGGCTTCGATGGAAGTCGCCGCGCTCAAATCCGCCACGGTGCAGCGTGCAGCGCCGCCCAGGCCGCTGATTTGCGGCTGCCACATGCGCGCATCGGTCAGCAGGCCGGGGAGCAACAGCAGATTGGGGATGGTCATGGTGCGCCTCCGGTGTGGCCGGAGGAAGGGCGCGCGACGCGATGGTCCATGGCGATCACCCCCGGAATGAGTTTCACCTGCCGCTGCCGCCTCGATCCGGCGGCAGATGACGGCAGTAACCAGCGAATGATTCTACGCCGCAGGCCGGCGCCGTCTGTGCGCTGCCGCACGGCGCAAGGCGCAAGGCGGCAAACTTTCTGCTCAGGCGCTGGGAATGAATTCCTGGTCGTCCTGATGCTCGCGCTCGAACTTGATGAAGCTGTAATAGCCGCAGGTGTTGCCATTCGGATAGGAGCGGCACACATGGGGCCGCGCCTTGTACACGGTGCAGCGGCGCTCCTCCTGGTCGAAGAACACGCACATCGATTTGTAGATATGGTCCTTGCGATGGCGCAGCACCGAATAGCCCTCGGGTACGACCTTGAGGTAGCGCAGGCTGAAATCCTGTTCCTTCATGTCGAAGTGCTTTGCGAGGCGGCGCGCGTCATTCTCCGTGACATGGATGTGGTCGTAGCTGCAGCAGTAGCCGGGGCATTTGGAGCAATCGTAGGCCATGAGGATCGGGTCGGTAGGTTGAGTGGGAAGCCGCGTTTATAGCAGAGCCGGGCGCGGCTGAACACCCTTTGCGCAATTCTGGTGCAGCCATACGGCCATGCCCTGTAGGATGGCGGCTTTCGCGAGCCGACATGCCTCAACCGACACCACCCCAAACCCGCCGCACCGTAGCCCTGTTGCGGCCCTACGGATTGCTGGTCCTGGCCAGCCTGTTCTGGGCGGGCAACTGGGTGACGGGGCGGGCGCTGCGGGAGGATTTTGGTCCGGTGGCGCTGTCGTTCTGGCGCTGGCTGATTGCCGCGGCTGTACTGGCGCCGTTTGTGTGGGGCGACGTACGCGCGAAGTGGCCCGTGCTGTGCCGCCACTGGCGGCTCATCGCCATGCTGGCGCTGCTGGGCGTGGTGCTGTTCCAGACCTTCGTTTATGTCGGTCTGCGTTCCACGCTGGCGATCAATGCAGTGCTGCTCAACTCCACGATTCCGCTGTTCATCATGGCCTGCGCATGGCTGATGGACGGGGTGCGCGCCACGCCGCGCCAGTGGCTCGGCCTTGCGCTGTCCTTTGCCGGCATCCTGGGCATCGTCACGCGCGGTGAGCCGGCGCGCATCGCCGAACTGGATGTCCATGCCGGTGACCTGTGGATACTGGCTGCCATGCCGGTGTGGGCCATGTATTCGGTGCTGCTGAAAAGAAAGCCGCCCGAACTCGGCGGCATGACGCTGGTGTTCGTGCTTGCAGCATGCGGCCTGGTCGTGCTCTTGCCCGCATATGTGGTCGAGATGCAATGGCTGCCGCAGCGCATGCCCGGGCCCGAAGCCATCGCCGGTGCTGTCTACATCGGATTGTTCGCGTCGATTGCGGCGCTGGCCTGCTGGAATGCCGGTGTCGCTGCAGTAGGGGCGAATATCGCAGGCTTTACCGTGCACCTGCTGCCGATGTTCGGCACGGTGCTGGCGATCCTGTTCCTTGGCGAGTCACTGCGCGTGTTTCACGTCGCAGGTTTTGCCGCCATCCTCGCCGGGGTGGCGCTGGCAACACTGGCAGGTCGGCAAAAAAGTTGATAATAATTAAGCTGTAAATTGTCTTTGATATTCAGTAAAAATTCAGAATTGATAACAAAAAAATGGCCGCGACGCTGCGCGGCCATTTTCATTGCGGCGCCGCCCGTTATTCGGCGAGCTTCAGGCCGGTGGCCTTGAGCACTTTCTCGGTCTTGTCCAAAGTGCCCAGGATGGTGTTGCGGTATTGCTCCGGCGTGCCGGGCAGCAGGTCTGCGCCCTGGTCGAGGAATACCTTGGTCATTTCCGGCGTGCTGAGGATGCGGTTGATGTCGGTATTGAGGGCGTTGACGATGGCCGGGTTCATTCCGGCGGGGCCGATCACGCCGAACCAACTGGTGAAATCGAAGCCGGACAGGCCCATTTCAGCCAGCGTGGGCTGTTCGGGAATGGAAGGCAAGCGGATCGGCGAGGTGATGCCGATGATCTTGATCTTGCCGGCGCGTACATGCGGCGCCAGCGCCGTGGTGCTGCCGATCACCAGGTTGAGGCGTCCGGCGATGGCATCGATGACGCTCTGGCCGGTACCCTTGTAGGAAATGAGCTCCATTTTGATCCCCGCCATATATTGGATCAGCTCGGCCGTGAGGTGCCCCGCGGAGCCCACACCGGTGGCGCCGTAAGTCATCTTGCCCGGGTTTGCCTTGGCGTAGGCGATCATGCCCTTCACGTCATTGTAGGGATCACCCGGATAGGCGCCCACCAGCAAGGCGCCGGTGGTGATCTGTGCAATGGGCGTATAGGCCTTGCGCGTATCGATTTCGGACTTGCCCGTGAAGGTGGTGACGAGGTAGGTGCTGCCCGACGTGATGAGCAGCGTGTACCCGTCGGGCGCCGCCTTGGCCGTGGCTTCCATGGCAATGACTCCCCCGGCGCCGGCCATGCTGTTGTCGGGAAGAAAGGTGGCGCCCCAGCGTTCCCCCAGCTTCGCGAATACGGTGCGCCCGGAGAAGTCGCCGCCACCACCGGGCGCCGCGCTGATGAGGACGCGCACTGGCTTGGCCGGATAGTTACCGGGCAGGCCGGCGGGTTTTTTCTGCGCCAGGGCGGCGGAGGTCAGCGTCAGTGCCAGGAATGCGGCGGCGATGCGGGAACTTGCCATGATTTCTCCTCGATCGCGTACGCCCTGACGGGGATCTGGCCCGACGGCTGAAGGCCATGCGTGAGGGCGATTGTGTCCGGCAACCGCCCGCAAGTCCAGAGCGTGCAGGCCTGCCCCCATCCCGGCTTGGTGGCCGGGGCCTTCTATTCCGTGAGCTTCAGGCCGGTGGCCTTCAACACCGTGTCGGTCTTGTCCAGGCCGGCCAGGATGGTGGCGCGGAACTGTTCCGGGGTGGAGGTCATCGGATCCGCGCCATTCTTCAGCATCGACGCCTGAATCTCGGGCAGGTTGATGACCTTCGTGATCGCATGGTTCAGCGCATTCACCAGCGGCTGCGGCATGTTGGCCGGGCCGACGATGCCGAACCATCCCGAATAGTCATAGCCTGTGAGACCTGCTTCGTTGAGCGTGATGAATTCAGGCGCCGAGGGCACGCGGCCGATCGAGGTCACGCCGATCAGCTTGATCTTGCCGCTCCTCACATGAGGCGTGAGTGCCGTCACGCTGCCGAACACCGCATCGAGGCGGCCTGCCAGTGCGTCGATCAGGGCCTGGCCTGTGCCCTTGTAGGGAATGACCGTCATCTTGAACCCGGCCACGTGCTGCACCAGTTCACCATTGAGGTGGGGTGAGGAGCCGATGCCGGGAACGCCGTAGTTGATCTTGCCCGGATTGGCCTTGGCGTAGGCGATCATTTCCTTGAGGTTGCTGTAAGGCAGCCCAGTTGCCACACCGAGCGCCAGCACCGACAGGGTCATGGGGCTGATGGGCGTGAGCGCGTTTCGTACATTCCAGGAGACTGGTGCAACGAACGCGGCATTGATGTAGCTGCTGCTCGAAGTGACCAAGAGCGTATAGCCGTCTGCCGGTGATTTCTGGGTGACTTCCATGGCGTAGATGCCACCGGCACCGGTCGCGATGTTCTCGGAGTTGAACGCGTTGCCCCACTGTTCAGCCAGTTTGCCGAAGATCAGACGGCCGAGGTAGTCGGCACCGCCGCCGGGTGTCGAACTGATGATGATGCGTACCGGCTTGCTCGGGTAATTGCCCGGAAGTCCCGGCGGCTTCTGTGCATGGGCAAGGCCTGAAGTGCCAAGGCTGGCAAGCAGCGCGGCGGCTGCAAATGAATGGCGGGCAATGCGGGGCAGCGTGATGCGTGTCGGCATTTCCTCTTCTCCTGGTGGTACCCGGGTTGCGATTTTCTTGATGATGACTACTCGAGCTTGAGGCCGGTGGCCTTGAGGACTTTTTCCGTCTTGTCCAGCGTGCCGAGGATGGTGCCGCGGAACTGTTCAGGTGTGCCGGTCATCAGGTCCGTGCCCTGGTCGAGGAACATCTTCGTCATTTCCGGCGTGTCGAGGATGCGGTTGATTTCCGTGTTGAGGGCATTGACGATTGCCGGATTCATTCCGGCCGGACCGACCACGCCAAACCAGCTGGTGTAATCGAATCCGGGCAGTCCCATTTCCGCGAGCGTGGGCTGGTCGGGGATGGAGGGCAGGCGGTTGGCCGAGGTGATGCCCAGCGTCTTGATCTTGCCCGCCCGTACATGCGGGATCAGCGCAGTGGTGCTGCCGATCACGAGCTGGATGCGCCCCGAGATGGCGTCAATGACGCTCTGGCCGGTGCCCTTGTAGGGAATGTGCTGCATCTTGATGCCGGCCATGTACTGGATCAGTTCGCCGGTGAGGTGCAGCGATGATCCCACGCCGGTGGCACCGTAACTCAGCTTCCCCGGATTGGCCTTCGCGTAGGCGATCATGTCTTTCAAGTTGTTGTATGGCTCGCCGGGATAGGCGCCGACCAGCACCGCGCCGGTGGTGAACTGGGCGATCGGCGAGTAGGCCTTGCGCGTGTCGAAGTCAAACTTGCCGGTGAAGGTTGCGGCGATATAGGTGCTGCCCGAGGTGATGAGCAGGGTGTGGCCGTCCGGCGCGGCCTTGGCGCCGGCTTCCATCGCAATCAGCCCGCCGGCCCCGGCCATGCTGTTGTCGGGAAGGAAGGTTGTGCCCCAGCGCTCCCCCAGTTTGGTGAACACCGTGCGTCCGGAGAAGTCGGCGCCACCGCCGGGGGCTGCGCTGATGAGCACGCGCACCGGCTTGGAGGGGTAGTTGCCGGGCAGGCCCGCGGGCTTTTGTTGTGCGTGTGCCAGGAACGACAACGAAAGGATTGCAACTGCGCCAGCAGCGGCTGCGATGCATACGCCAGTGCCCATGACTTCCTCCCTTGCGATGCGTATTTTCTTGTTTGGGATCCGGCCTTCGGAATTTGAAGGACAGTGCGATGCGTGCGGAGTGAATTGTGTCGCGGAGGCGAAGGTGTGTCGAGAAAATCGAGAATGATTCCACTCGGTGCTGTTTGTATTTGCGAATGATCGCGGAGAGGCTTTGTTTCCCTTCGTGATTTCAGACCTTCGATTCGCTCAGAGGGCGATGCACAGGTGCCCGTGGAAAGCGTGAAGATGTTGATGCGTGAAGGGACGGGGGAGGTGGTTGTTCCGTTCATGGTTCGACAAGCTCACCACGAACGGAATAACCACCAGCCGTTTGTTCCGGGCCTGTTGAAGAACAGGATTCCCGCAGGCCCGGCGTACTAGTGAAATACCCAGGCATCCATTGCCAGCGACTGCAATTCGATGTCCTGGTAGATCAATTCCGGTTTCGGCGCGTCGCCTGCAGCACCCAGTGCCACGAACAGGGGCAGGAAATGTTCCTCCGTCGGGTGTGCGCGCGCCGCATTCGGCGCCTGCTGGCGGTAATCGGCCAGCGTATCTGTGTCGTTTGCCAGGATGTGGTCGCCGACCCAACGTTGAAACTCGCGCACGTAGAGATAAGGTTCGCCGTGCCTGCCCTGGCGCATGGCGGAAAATGCTTCGCGCAGGTTGTGCGTCATGTGGCCCGAGCCGATGACCAGCACACCTTCGTCGGCGAGCGGTGCCAATGCACGGCCCAGTTCAAGGTGGTGCTTTGCGCCCAGTGCAGTCTGCACCGACAGCTCGGTCACCGGAATATCCGCGTTCGGAAGCATGTGCAGCAGCGGCGTCCATGCGCCATGGTCCAGGCCGCGGCTGCCATCCACGCCGGCGCACTGGCCGCGTTCCTTCAGCAGGTCGCGCACGCGCCGCGCCACGTCGGGCGCGCCGGGTGTGGCATAGCGGATGCGATACAGGGCTTCGGGAAAGCCGCCGAAGTCGTGAATGGTCTCGGGCTTGTCGGCGCCGGTGAGCATGGGAATCTCGGTTTCCCAGTGCGCGGAGGCGATGAGGATCGCCTTCGGCCTGGGGAGGGAGTCCATGAACTTTTTCCATGCGCCCGCCACCGCGCCCGGTTCGATGGCATGCATCGGTGAGCCGTGGGAGACGAAAACCGTGGGCAGGCGCTTCATGGTGCTTTCCTTTGTTGACGCGTTCGATCAATGCTTGCCGAGACCTTCGGCATGCATGGCTTCCTGCACCTTGGGGCGCGCGGCGACGCGGGCGAAGTAGGCCTTGATGGACGGGAACTTGTCGAGGTCGATCTTGAACGGAATCGTCCAGCGCAGGATCGTGAACAGGTAGGCGTCAGCGACGGTGAACTGCTTGCCCATCAGATAATCCTTTCCGGCCAGTTGCGTCTCCATCCAGCCGAGGCGCCTGTCGACGAGCGCCAGTACCACGGCCTTCCATTCGGCCGGCATGGCCGGATTGAACATCGAGCCGATGGTCTTGTGCAGTTCGCTGGTGATGAAATTCAGGTATTCCTGCAACTGGTACCGATCAGCGGTTCCGGCTTTCGGCGCGAGGCCGGATTCCGGTTTCTGGTCGGCGATGTACTGCACGATCGCCGGGCCTTCGGTCAGCAGGCGGCCATCGTCCATTGCGAGTGCAGGCACGTAACCCTTGGGATTGATTGCCAGGAAATCGGCGCCCGAGGCGGTCTTCTTGGCGCGCAGGTCGACCTTGTCGAGTTCAAATGTGAGGCCTGCTTCGCAGAGCGCGATGTGCGGCGACAGCGAGCAGGCGCCCGGGGCGTAATAGAGTTTCATGTCGAAGTCCTTTGGTGATGTGGTGACGGATTGCCTTTGTATCAGACCAGCGCGGTTTCGCGTGAATCAATGCCGGTATTTTGTTGGCTGCGTCCCCAGCGCCGGGCGGTCTCCGCAACACGGGCACCGAACTGGCGCGCGGTTTCCAGGTCACCCGGCAGCGGGCCTTCCTCCGGGCTTGCATCCGACGGCGATTGCGCCATCAGGCCCGAAAACGAGGCAAGCCAGTTGAGGTCATTGCGCTGTGCCGCCTTGGTGTTTGACGGCATCATGCCGGTGCCCACCCAGACCATGCCATGCTGCATGGCCAGCGTGTTCAGCGACTGAAGCGTGGCCAGTTTGTCGCCATTGATCGAAGCGGAGTTCGTGAAAGCTGCGGCGATCTTGTTCTGCCAGGCGCGCGCATACCAGGGCTTGCTTGAGGCATCGGCGAATTTCTTGAACTGCCAGGACACGCTGCCCATGTAGGTGGGCGAACCGAACACAATGGCATCGGCGGCATTCAAGGTGGCCCATGCTGTTTCCGGGAGATTGCCCTCGGCGTCGATTGCCAGCAGGTCGACGCGGGTGCCGGCAGCGGCGGCGCCGTCACGCACGGCTTCCGCCTGCTTCTTCGTATGGCCATAGCCGCTGTGATAAACGATGGCGATTGCAGTTTTGCTGGATTGGGTCATGTCGGTTTCCTTGGTGTCAGGGTATGAGGGCGTCGGGATCAGGCGGCCTGCGCAGAAGTGCGCGGGCTGTCGAAGGTGTTGCCGAATACATTCGCGAGGGCGAACCGGCCGTCACCCAGCAGGGCCTGCGCAATTGCGGTGGCCGCCAGGAAGACCGGGTACTCCCAGCCGCCGCCGGTGCTGGAGAACACCCAGCCGTTGGCTGCGTGCGGGTAGATGGAGCCGAGCAGTATCGGCACCAGTGCCGCCGCCACCCAGCGCGAATACAGGCCGGCGAGGATCAGGATGCCGCCCACGAGTTCGGCGGTCATCACGAAGTAGGCAAGCGGGCCGGGCAGTCCGATGGATTGAAAGAACTGCACCGTACCTGCCGGCGTGAATACGATGAATTTCATCAGGCCATGCGAGATGAACATCACGCCCAGCGCGATGCGCAGGACTAAGGCGGCGTACGGAGCGGTGTTGCGGTCGACGCTGGATTCGGTTTGAGCGGTTTTCATGTCAGTCTCCTGATTGACGTGCTGCAGGTTGATCGGTTGAGTTTGGCCGGCGGTTGTTCGCAGGCATGGGATGCATTCTGATAGTTGCTTTAAAAAGGATAAATAGGTTAAATGACAATATATTGTTGCAAAAATAGGGATAAATAGGCCATGGACAGGCTGACTGCGATGGAGGTCTTTGCCCAGGTTGTCGAGCATGGCAGCTTCGCCAAGGCCTCGGAAAGACTGGGTATTTCGACTTCTGCCTGTTCCCGGCAGGTGTCCGACCTGGAGGCCCACCTGGGTTCACGGCTGCTCAACCGCACCACCCGCAAACTGAGCCTCACCGAAACCGGGCAGGCCTTCTACGAGCGCACGGTCCAACTGCTGTCTGATCTTGAGGAAGCGGAGCAGCTCGCCGCCCAATCGGTGCAATCGCCACGGGGAACATTGAAGCTCACCTGCTCGCTGAACTTCGGTATCCGCCATATCGCGCCGGCCATCGCCGAGTTTCTCAAGCAGCACGCTCAGGTGAAGTTCGACGTGTCGGTGTCGGACCGCATCGTCGACATCGTGGAAGAGGGCTACGATCTGGCGATACGGATCGGCAATCTCGGCTCGGCGAATCTGGTGGCGCGCAAGCTGGGTGAAATGCGCGTTCTGCTGTGCGCTTCGCCGGATTACCTTGCGCGGCACGGCACACCGGCGACGCCGCAGGACCTGGCCCATCACAACTGCCTGGCCTATACCAATGTGGCGCATCCCGAGCAGTGGCTCTTCCATGAGCCATCGGGTGCGGAGCAGGTGATGCATGTTGCGGGCAACGTCCGCGTCAACAATGGCGACATGCTCTCGGAGCTGGCCGCGCGTGGCGCAGGCATCATCTATGAGCCTGACTTCATTGTCGGACCGGACATTGCGTCAGGGCGATTGACAAGGCTGTTGCCCGATTATGGCGTCGAACGGGCCGATATCTGGGCTGTCTACCCGAGCCGCCGGCACCTGTCAGCCAAAGTGCGGGCCTTCGTTGACTTTCTGGCCGGGCGCCTCGGCGGCGTTGGCACTGCTGGTACCAGTGGCACGACGGGTGCCGCGGGTGTGCAGGCGACAGTGGGGTAAAATCGCGCCCGATGAAACCCTCCAGCGAAAACGACATTCTGGTCGAAGTCTCCGACCTGCATTTCTCCTATCCGGGGCGGCCCATTTTCAAGGGGCTGTCGCTGAAAATCCCGCGGGGCAAGGTGGTGGCGATTCTTGGCGCCAGCGGCAGCGGCAAGACCACGCTGCTGCAGATGCTGGGCGCGCAACGCCGTCCGCACAAGGGCAGCGTCAAGGTTGATGGCCAGGAAGTGCACAAGCTGGACCATGATGCGCTGTTCGCATTGCGCAAGAAGATGGGCATGATGTTCCAGGCAGGTGGTCTGTTCACCGACATCACCACGTTCGACAACGTGGCCTTCCCGCTGCGCGAGCACACAAAACTGCCCGAATCCATCATCCGCCAGATGGTGCTGATGAAACTGCATGCGGTCGGCCTGCGTGGCGCGAACCAGCTGATGCCCAACGAACTCTCCGGCGGCATGTCGCGGCGTGTGGCGCTGGCGCGTGCCGTGGCGCATGACCCCATGCTCGCGATGTACGACGAGCCCTTTGCCGGACTTGATCCGATTTCGCTCAATGTCATTGCCGACGGCATCCGCCGCCTGAACGATGCACTCGGCACGACCTCCATCGTCGTCACTTACGATGTGAGCGAGTCGCTGAAGCTGGTGGATTACGTCTATGTCATTGCCAACGGTGTGCTGGCTGGCGAGGGCACGCCGGACGAAGTGCTCGCCTCCGAGGATCCCTTCCTCAGGCAGTTCCTGCACGCCCTGCCGGATGGTCCGATCGAATTCAACTATCCGGCGAAACCGATCGAGCAGGACATCGGGGTCTAGGCACGCTTCCGCGCTGGCGGGAATTTGCTTTACGAAAACCCTTTCGGCTTCGCCGAGTGACTTTCTTTGCTTCGTCAAAGAAAGTCACCAAAGAAAGGCGACCCCTACGGTGCCGGTCGCTGCGCGACTCCCTGCGATGCTCGCGATCTGAGGGGGCGCCGGAGCGCAGAGCCAGGGGCCCCGCGTAGCGGGGATGCGACCGCGCAGGCGCATGTGGTCACGCGGGGCGGAGGCGCACCGATGTCACGCTCCCGGGTCGCATCCAAGCGCGCTGCGCTTGGAAACCTGCTCCGCCGTACGCGTGACCTGCGGAACTCGCCCGGCCCAAAGACAAAGACGGGCCGGACTCAGACAGTCCTCGCCGACAACACCTCAGACCGCTGCGCTTCTTGACGTCACCAAAGGGGAGCCCAACAGCGCGCCATTGGGTTGCTTCGGATTTTCGCGGTATTGGCGCGGCTGTTACTTTGACGGCACGGAATGTCAGGCGTCAGCCGCCGGCCGCTTCAGGTACTTCAGCAGCCTCAGCATGGGCAGCAGCAGCACGATGATGGCGGCGATCAGCAGGCCCACGGCGATGGGGCTCTCCAGGAAAATGTGGAAATCCCCCTGCGACATTTCCAGGCTGCGCCGCAGGTTCTTCTCCATCAAGGGGCCGAGGATCAGCGTCAGCACCGCCGGCGCCAGCGGAAAATCGAGCTTGCGCATCAGGTAGCCCACCACCCCGAACAGCAGCATGGAGAGGATGTCGAAGGAACTGTTCTCCGAGGCATAGGCGCCCAGCATCATGAAGCCCATGATTACCGCGAACAGCACAGAATAGGGAATCTTCAGTATCTTCACCCAGATGCCCACCAGAGGCAGGTTGAGGATGAGCAGCATCACGTTGCCGATGTACATGCTGGCAATCACGCCCCACACCACGTCCGGATGTTCCTTGAACAGGAAAGGTCCCGGGGTGAGGCCGTTCATCATGAACGCGCCCATGAGGATGGCGACGGTGGCCGAGCCGGGTATGCCCAGCGTGAACAGCGGGATGTAGCTGGCATTGGCGTGGGCATTGTTGGCCGTCTCCGGCCCGGCCACGCCGGCGATCATGCCGGTGCCGAATTTTTCCGGATGTTTCGACAACTTCTTTTCAGCCACGTAGGCGCTGAACGAGCAGGCCGAGCCGGTCATGCCGGGTATCAGCCCCAGCACGAAGCCGATGACGCTGCCGCGGCAGATCGGCCCGAATGATTCCTTAAGGTCCTGCATCGTGGGCCAGAGCGAGCTCATTTTTGCCGTGACGATGGGTTTCCATTCCTCCTCGGCATTGGTCAGCACTTCGCTCACGCCGAACAGGCCCATGATGACCGGAATGAATCCGATGCCTTCCATCAGTTCCATGGAGCCGAACGTAAAACGCGGCACGCCCTGCGCCGGGTCCATGCCTACGGTGCCCAGCAACAGGCCAAGGGTTGCGCTGATCAGCGCCTTGATCATGGACGAACCGGCCAGACCCGACACCAGCGTCATGCCCAGCACCATGAGTGCGAAGAACTCCACCGGTCCGAACTCCAGCGCGAACTCGGTCAGCGGAGCAGCGGCCACCAGGCCCATCACGCCGATGGTGCCGCCGATGAATGAACCGATCGCGGAAATGGCCAGCGCCGCACCGGCACGTCCTTGCTGTGCCATCTGGTAGCCATCGATGCAGGTGATGGCCGACGAGGCCTCGCCCGGGACGTTGATCAGCACGCTGGTGATGGTGCCGCCGTACTGCGAGCCGTAATAGATGGCGGCCAGCATGATGATGGCGCCGGTGGGTGGCAGGGTGAAGGTGAGCGGAATCAGGAGAGCCGTGCCGGCCGAGGGCCCAAGGCCGGGCAGCACGCCCACCAGCGTGCCCATCACGCAACCGATGAACGCGAACATCAGGTTCTGCGGCGTCAGCGCCACCGAGAAGCCCATCATCAGATCGTTCAGATATTCCATGGCAATGTTCCAGGTCTAGAAGCCGAGGCCGCTGATGAACCCGATGGATGCCGCAGGCAACGGCACCTTCAGGTACTGGGTGAACAGGAAGTACACGCCAAAGCTGCCAAGCAGCGACACCGACAGCGTGACCATGATGCTCTGCCGCCCCAGTGCGATCAGCAGGAACAGCAGGAACACGAACATCGACAGCGAGAATCCGACCTTCTCCAGGACCAGGCCGAAGATCAGTGCCGACAGGATCAGTGCGACCACGCGGATGCAACCGGCCCGGTTCGGCACAAAGTCCATGGCGCTACCCGGCAGGGGGCGCAGCCACAGTTGTATGAACCATATTGCCGACAGCACGCCCATGATCAGCGCCAGCCAGAACGGGAAGAATCCCGGCCCGGGGCCGATGCTGGTGTAGTAGGTCATCTGGACGGAAGTGATTCCCACCCAGCTGCAAAAAGCGATGATGAGCAGGCTGGCTGCCTGGTGCACGCGAGTCATGGCATCTCTGTATCGGGAGCTGGAACGGTGTGCGAAAACGACCGCGATGCGGCCGATCGCCCATTACCGCGCGGCAGGCAGGCGGAGTTCCGGCAGACGGGAGCTTTCCCGTCTGCGGAAACATCCATGCACTGCGCAGGCACGCGGCTGCGTCAGTGCTTATTTGGCGGTGCCTTTTTCCTCGATGCCCTGATCAGCGAGCATGAGATCGATGGAGGGACGAATCTGGGCTTCCATGTTTTCCCAGAACTTGCCGAAGTCCGCGGCATTGAGGTAGCGGATGGGCGTGCCCATGGCATTGATCTTCTCGACCACGGTGTGATCCTTCATGGCCCGACCAAGCGAGGCTTCCAGTACGGCAATCGCCTCACGCGGCATGCCGGCCGGACCGGACATCCCGCGCGAAGAACCGATGGCGAAGTTGACGCCCTGGGACTTCATCGTGGGTATGCCGGGCAGTGACGGCATGGGCTGGTCGTCCATGACCACCAGATGCCGCAGTGCGCCCGACCTGACGTGGGCCATGCTGCCGCCGACGCCCATGAAGGCGGCCGCGGTCCGGCCGGAGATCAGACCGGCAACTTCCTCGGGCGTGCCGTCGAAATGCACCAGCGCGAACTGCGCGCCGGTGGCCTTGGCCACGGACACAATTGCCATGTGGTCGTCACTGAACAGGCCGTTGGTGGTCACCCTGACCGATTTCGGTTTGGCCTTGGCCGCATCGATCAGGTCCTTGAAGGTCTTGTAGGGTCCGTCCGCCTTCACCGTGATGGTCTCCGGGTCGAAGAGGAACATGCCGATGGGTGCAAAGCTCGCGCGGTTGAAGGTGGCCTTGCGGCTGGGCATCAGGTAGACGCCCATGCTGGTCGGGTTGTTCGTGATGCCGATGGTGTAGCCGTCAGGCTTGGATGAGACCAGTTGTTGCAGCCCGATCTGGGAACCCGCGCCGGGCTTGGGGACCACCACCATGTTGGCGCCGATGTCCTTGCCCATGAAGTCGGTGACGATGCGCGCCTGGATGTCGGTCGGGCCGCCCGCGCTGAAGGGCACGATGACCTGGATGGGCCTGCTCTTGTCCGGATACTTCGGCTCGGCTGCCTGGGCCGGCGAAACTGTGGCCGAAGCCAGTGCCAGGCACGCCAGGACAAGTCCTGACGATGTGGCCAATCTGAATCCCGATGCTGCTGCCGTCCCGCGAAAGGACGTGACTGCCCGTTGATTCTCCTTCATGACCGATCTCCTCTTTGCCGATTATTATGAATATTGTGCGTGCCCAACAAGAGAACGTTCGGCACTGCGTGCCTTACCAATCCCTGCCTGGAGCCTTGAGGTGATGCGGCTCTCATTCTTTAATTGCGGCGAACGCCAAACCCGGCTATGCGGGCAAAGTATCCACGACGCACCCCCAAGGGTCAAGCCGCGAATCGCGATTCAGAATCAATAGGGCATGTCATCCACATGCGCGAATGTTCCGATCATCTGCAATAACGAGACGCGCTCCTTGCGCCTCGCCCTGAAGCCGCGCACACTGCCGGAAAACAAGCCGTCTCCGCACCGGAGAAAAGACCGGCAACCCCGAGGAGGAGTGCATGTACGATCTGGTCATCCGCAATGGAACCGTCGTGGACGGTTCGGGCATGCCGCGCTATCGCGCTGATGTCGCCGTCTCCGGCGATCGCATTGCAGCAATCGGCCGCGTCCGCGAACGCGGACGCGAGGAGATTGATGCGGCTGGCCATGTGGTCTCGCCCGGCTTCATCGACGGCCACACGCATATGGATGCGCAGATATTCTGGGACCCGCTGGGTAGTTGCTCCTGCTGGCATGGCATTACCAGCGTGGTGATGGGCAACTGCGGTTTCACGCTGGCGCCCGGTTCGGCAGCGCAGCGCGCGCTCATCCTGAAAAACATCGAGGACGCCGAGGACATTCCCGCGGCCTGCATGGAAGCCGCCATCAAGTGGAACTGGACCAGCTTCCGTGAATACCTGGGTGTACTGGACGGTTTGCCCAAGGCCATCAACTACGCCGCCAACATCGGCCACTCCAGCCTGCGCACGCACATCATGGGCGAGCGGGCCTTCAGCGAAAAAAGCCGCACTGACGACATGCAGGGCATGGAGCGGGAACTGCTCGATGCCCTCGATGCCGGGGCGATGGGTTTCACGACATCGCTTAACGAGGGCCATCTCACGCCGGATGGCGGTCATGTCGCCTCCCATTACGCGTCCTGGGATGAGATCCGTCACCTGGTCAACGTGGTCGGCAGGCATGGCCGCGGCTATTTCGAACTGGCCCGCGAGAAAGGCGCACGCTCGGCTGATCCCGCAGAACGCGCGCGGGCCGACGATCGCCTGCGTGAACTGGCCGTGGAAAGCGGCGTGCCGACGACCTTCGGGGTGCCCCCCGGTGGCCATGGCGCGCAGCCACACCTCGATCTGCTCGATTCCACCGCAGCGGCAGGCGGACGCATGTTCGGCCAGACCCATCCGCGCGGCGTGTCGCACATCCTGTCCTTCCGCTCGCGCACGCAGTTCGACAACCTGCCGCATTGGAAGACATTCCGCGCGCTGCCTCTGGAAGCGCAGCGCAGGGCGCTGGGTGATCCGGCCATGCGCCAGCGCCTGGTGGACGATGTCCGCAACGGCCAGTATGGCGACGCGGCCGGCCAGCCGCGCAAGCCGGATTTCGACAACATGTTCGTGGTGAAAAGCACGGTGCTGCCCAACAGCACCGTGGCCGAACTGGCCAGGCAGCGCAAGCAGGACCCGATCGACACCATGCTGGACCTCGCACTCGAAACGGATTTCCACCAGTTGTTCATGCAGTTCGATGCACGCACCCGGCCCCAGACCGAAGCGCAGGCGCTGGCGTCGCTGTGTCACCCGCGCACGGTGATGACCTTCTCCGATGCCGGCGCGCATGTGAACCTGATCATGGACACCTCCATCCAGACCTATCTGCTGGCCTGGTGGGTGCGCGAGCGCCAGGCCATTACGCTGGAACAGGCGGTGCGGATGATCACCCTGACGCCGGCGCTGACCTGGGGCTTTGCCAACCGTGGCCTGGTGCGCGAGGGCTACTACGCGGACCTGAACGTGTTCAATCCGGACACCATCGCGCCGGACATGCCGATCGTCACAACGGACCTGCCCGCGGGTGCACAGCGCTTGAAGCAGAAATCGAACGGCATCCTCGCCACCATCATTGGCGGCAGGAAGACCTTTGCCAATGGCGAGCACACCGGTGCGCTGGGAGGCAGGCTGCTGCGCTCGCGGACGGGGGGGCTGCAGTAAATTTTGCGAGCAGGAGTTTGTCATTCCCGCGAAGGCGGGAATCCAGCTTTTTCCTTTCTTTAGATTTTCTTTTTCGCCTTTCGGCGACTTACTCTCTTTTGCTTGTGCAAAAGAGAGTAAGCAGAGAAAAGCACCCTCCATGCGCAGCCCCTTTGCTTCGCTACGGGGTTCCCTGCGCTGCTCGTTCTCCCCGGGTGCGTCGGAGCGCGGAGCAGGGTTCCCGCGTAGCGGGATGCGACCGCGCAGGC
>CAIYPG010000105.1 GCA_903928055.1 uncultured beta proteobacterium
TCAGTGAATTTATTCACTAAATTGATAATAATTACCGAAAAAATTCCCGCTGGCGGATTTCAGCGCTTGCGCATGAAGAAGGTGTAGACCGCGTCATTCTCCGCGTGAGACAACAGTTCGTTGCCGGTCTGCCTTGCGAACGCCTGAAAATCCTTCACCGCGCCGGGGTCGGTGGCGAGGATGCGCAACACCTGTCCGCTCTGCATGTCGCTCAGCGCCTTCTTGGTGCGCAGTATCGGTAGAGGGCAGTTCAGCCCCCGCGCGTCGATTTCCTTGTTGAACTCCATGGCATTCTGTCTTCTTCGGGTTGATCCTGCGGGAAATATAGCAGCAAGCCGGCATGACACCACCTGTTTATGCCTAGCGGCGCTTGGCCTCTTCTCCCATGCTGCCGCGCATCTCCTTCAGGCGCGCCTCCAGGCTGGACATCTGGTAAAAATCACCGTCGCCGGCACGTCGCGCAAGCTCCAGCTGTTCAACAGCCGCGGCAAGCGAGCCCTGCAGGAAATAGAACTCCCCCTGTGCACGGTGTGTCAGCGTCTGCTTTCCAGTCGCAGCGTAGGACTGCGCCTGCATGGAATACAACCTGCTGTCACGCGGATATGACCTTACAAGGTCAGCGAGCTTGACCAGGGCCTCCGAATGCCGGTCCATGCGTTGCAGCAGTTGCACATGGACATAGTTGAAGGGACGGTAATTGGGCATTCGCGACAGCGCCTTCCCGAGGACGCCGTCGGCGCCCGCCAGATCGCCGGACTCGATCCTGAGGCGCACAGCCAGAAGGTCCACCATGGGCTCGCCCGCTGCCAGCGCCTGCACGCGCTTGAGCTCGGCATCGGCGCGCTTGAACTCCTTCGCACGCACCAGCGCATTGACCAGTCCGTAGCGCGTCGCCAATTCGCTCAAATAACGTTTCTCGACGAGCTCGCTTTCAAAGTAGGCCAGCGCCTCACGCGGGGTGCCATTCTCACTGCGCAGCTTTGCACGCACCAGCTGGAACTCGGGGCTGTCGATATGCTGCTTGTATGGTGCGCCCTGCACCCTGTTCTGTATGTCGGAAATGCGCTCCACCGTCAGCGGATGGCTTTGCAGGTAAGCCGGCGCGTTGTTCTCGTAGATGCGCGTTGCGCGCTGCAAACGCTCGAAAAACGCGACCATGCCGTTGACGTCAAATCCGGCCTTCTCCAGCACCTGGAAACCGATGCGGTCCGCCTCGCGTTCGAAATCGCGGGTATAGGCGAGTTGGGCACCCACGGCGCCGGCCTGGGATGCAGCCGCTACCGCCTGCCCCGCCGCCGATTTCGCCGCGAGGATGCCCACCAGCAGAGCTGCTAGGCTGAACGCGGAGACTTGGCTTTGTTTGCTCAGCAACCGCGCAATATGGTGCTGCGTGACGTGGGAGATTTCATGCGCCAGCACGGAGGCCAGTTCGGATTCGGTCTGCGCGGCCAGCAGCAATCCGGAATGAACCCCGACAAACCCTCCGGGCATGGCAAAGGCATTGATGCTCTCATCCCGCACCAGGAAAAAATCAAAGTCCAGTTGCGGCCCCGAACTTGCCGCGGACAGTTTCTGGCCCAGGGTGTTCAGGTATTCGGCAATTTCAGGGTCGTCAACATATGACGGATCCCGCGCGCGAATCTGGCGCATCGCCTCCTCGCCGATGCGCTTTTCCATCTGTGGCGAAAGCGTGGCCGAGGAAGCATCACCTAGGTCCGGCAGGGGCGATGGCAGGCTTTCCGGGAAGCCCTGGGCAATGCCCCGTGGCAGCCAGGCCAGGCCGATCAGCATGGAAAGAAGTATGGGCGCAACGCGCATCACGGTATGATACCCGAGGCGTTTTTCCCTCTGCCAGCTTTACAATTTCTCACATTCATCATTGGACAATGGACGACTGCGGCGGAAGTCAGGCCGCGCCGTTTCCGGAGCCTGCTCATGACCAATCCGCTGACACATTTTGACGAGGGTGGCAACGCGCGCATGGTGGACATTGCGGCAAAGCCGGTGACCACCCGCGTTGCCCGCGCCGGAGGCGCCATCCGCATGCGCGCAGAAACTCTCCAGCTGATTCGCGATGGCGCAGCTGCCAAGGGAGATGTGTTGGGCGTGGCCCGCATCGCAGCCATCCAGGCTGCCAAGCGCACCAGTGATCTCATCCCGCTGTGCCACCCGCTGGCGCTGACGCATGTCAGTGTGGCGTTCGAAGTCGATGCGGCCAATCCGGGCATTGCGATTACCGTCACTGCGGAAACATCCGGCCAGACCGGCGTTGAGATGGAGGCATTGACCGCTGCGAGCATCGGCCTGCTGACCATCTATGACATGTGCAAAGCCGTGGATCGCGCCATGACCATCGAATCTGTCAGGCTGGTCGAGAAGTCCGGTGGAAAATCCGGCCACTTCCTGAACCCGAACGGCTGACTTCAGGGGAAAGCACGCACTGCATCGATGCTGGCATCGCCGCTGCCCTACAGACCCTTGAGAAAGGCCTCGAGCGTGGATACCGGGAGCACGACATCACAAAGGGCGTGAACCGCGTGGGAGTCAAACTGGATTTCCGGGGCGAGGTAGTAGAAGTCGTGCGAGAACTGCCCGGAGATGAAATAGGCGCGGGGCCGATACGCCCCCCCGGTTCCGATCACCCCGACACGGGCCTTTTGCGGGACTGCGACCAGGGCCGCCAGTGCCTCGTCATCGATCGACAGAACGGCCTCGGCTGAACTCAGAATGCCCAGCAGCGCCGGCAGCGGCATGCCCTCCACATCAATGGCCTCGAAACCATTTCGCTCGAGAATCGGCTGCAACTCAGACTCATTTGCAAGCCGCCGATCCGCAGACCGGCGACGACTCAGGTAGATGCGACGGCGTTCCCGCGTCGCGCCGGCGGAAAACCGGCGCCGCAGATGTTGCAATGCCAGCGGCGAAACCCAGTCTCCGACAGCCAGCAGCGACGGCACATGCAGTTCGGCGGCAAGCAGCGTGCTGTCCGCCTCAAGCGGCAGCAGACGCCCGGATTCCACGCCCATTCCTTCAAGCATGGCAAGGCGCTCTGCAGGCAGGTCGGCAGAAACGACCAGCGGCAAACCGGCCAGATCCGGTTGCTGCTCAATCGACCACAACCGGGCAAGCGTCTCGAACATCCACGCATAGTGCCCTCCGTCGCGACCAAGCAGGACGCACGCCCCATCATGCTCTTTGACCTTTTGCGGCAAATCCAGCAGCACGCGCAGGTCATCCGTGGTATGGCGGGCATAATGGCCCCTCTGCGGGTAATGCTGCGCCCAGTTGACGATGCCATCCACAAAGAAGCGCCCGTCTGACAACACCGCAAAATCCGCCGGCAACACCTCGGCACGCACCAGCGCGATGCTGAACAGTTCCGGCATCATCGGCGCGCCAAGCATGAAGGCTTGCGCGAACCCTTCGGGAATCGTCTTGAAGGGCGCAAGCGACAGCCACTGGATTCGTGCCAGACGCGTATATCGCCCGTGGCCGCTGTCACACCATGCCTGCGGTGCGGTGGTGGTTGCGGATACCACCCGGGGCGGACGGTGCAGTGCCATGCCGGGCTGGAGGTCAGCGGCCCGGCGATAACTCGCGATTGCCTCGTGTTCCCTGCACAATTCAAATTGTGCCTTGGCCATTTCATGATGTGCAGCAGCCGCGCCTTCGTCTTGTGCCAGGGCATTCCTTAGAATGGCGATGGCTTCGCCGGGTTTTCCGCCTTCCAGCAGGAGCGAGCCCAGACGCACCAGCCAACGGCCGATGTCACTTCCCGCGCCGGAAGATGGCTGCTCGCCAATCGTGATGGCCTCGCGATATTCGCGCACAGCCTCGATCAGGTGCCCTTCTTCGCGATAGAGCTCGGCCAGTTCGAAATGCGCCCGCGCCATGCCCGGGTCTGCGATAAGGGCGCTGCGAAAAAAATGCTCCGCCTCGCGCGCCTGCCCCCGGGCGCGCATGAGCAGGCCGAGGTTGAAATGCGGATAGGGGCTCAGGTTGTCTATCCTGAGTGCCTGCTCAAAACGGGCAAACGCCTCATCCAGCCGCCCGAGTTGCCGGTACGCTTCTCCGCAATTGTTGAGGACCACGGGGTTGATAGGGCTGCCTTTCAGGGCACGCTCCAGCCATTCGGCGGCCTCCTGCGGATTGCCGCGGCGCAGGGCGACGGCTCCGAGCAGATGGCAGGCCTGCGAATGGTTCTCATCCTGCTGCAGCAATGCCCGGCACAGGAGTTCGACGCGATCCAGATCGCCGGCGAGAAATGCCGCCTCAGCGGACTCGATCTCAACGGGCACGGCAGGATTCATGGATGGCGGTCGGGCGAACCCGCGGTTGATAAAAATGGGAAGCAGCGCATTGGCCGGCGATGATAGCAACCTCACGCCCCAACCGCATGTGCATAATCTCACGCTGCACGCCGACCCTGCCGGCCAAAGGCGGGGGGGCAGGCTAAAATACGCTCATACCTGTCCGGAGCCGCCCCACGGTCAATTGCCGCATGCTGACTGAATTATTCAGGCATACATGGAGATCGCTCACCCGCACGCGGGCGAAGCGGGCAACGCCATCCATGCCTTCCGGCGCGGATGTCCTCGGGGCGACCATGCAGCCGGATGAGTTGAACTCCTTGCCCGGAAACGCCGATGCATGGCACCAGCACGGCGTTCTGGCCGCCAAAGCCGGCTCACCGGAAAAGGCGCTTGCCCACCATGAAGCCGCACTGCGCCTCGCACCCGATCATTTCTGGGCCGAAGTTGCAGCAGCCGGGCTTGCGCACCAGATGGGCCGCCTCGAATATTCCCTTGGCCTGTATCGCCACGCACTCACCGTCAACGCCAGCCATGCAGCCCCGATCCTGGCCAACATGGGCGTCATCCTCAAGGATCTGGTGCGCCTCCCGGAGGCCATCGCCACCTACAGGCAATCGCTGGCAGCCGACCCGGGTATCGCCGAGACGCACTACAACCTGGGCCTGGCGCTTTACGAAACAGGCAGTATCGAAGAGGCGGAGCGGTGCCTGCGGCGTGCAATCGAAATCCGCCCTGATTTTCATACTGCGCACAGTTCGCTGCTGTGCATCTATGGATTCAACCGCAACCAGAACGCGCAACGCCTGCTGGAGGAACATCAGCGATGGGGCGCCATTCACGCCGACCCGCTCACCCCGGAGCATCCGCGCTTCGACAATTTGCTTGAAACCGGACGTCGCCTGACCGTGGGCTATGTATCCGCAGACTTGTGCGAGCATTCCATGCGGTTCTTCATGGAACCGGTGCTTGCAAACCACAATCGCAATTCGTTCCGGATTTTGTGCTACGACAACTGGCCGGGGGAAGACACGGTCAACCGCCGCCTGCGCGGCTACGTTGACGGATGGCGCAAGGTCAACCATCTGTCCGACGAAGAGCTGGCTGCGCAGGTGCGCGCTGACCAGGTTGACATCCTGGTTGACCTCTCAGGACACACCACCGGCAACCGTCTGCTGGCATTCGCACGCAAGCCTGCGCCTGTGCAGGTGACCTGGCTGGGCTATATGTGCACCACCGGCATGCGCGCGATGGACTACCGCATCAGCGACCCGCACCTCGATCCCCCGGGCCAGACAGAGCATTTCTATACCGAAACCCTGATGCGCATGCCGACTGCGGCAACCTTCTCGCCTGCGCCCGAAAGCCCGCCCGTCAATCGCCTCCCGGCCCTCGACCGGGGATTCGTCACCTTCGCCTCATTCAACAATTACACCAAGATTGGCGATGCTGTCATCGCGCTCTGGGTGCGACTGCTGCAGGCCCTGCCCTCCTCCCGTCTCATGATCGTCATGCTCGGTGGCGACGATGCGGATATTCAGCGCAGTGCGCGCGAGCGCTTTGCCCGCCATTGCAATGGCGATGCGGGTACAGTCATCGGGCGCATTGAAATCCGTGGACGCCGTGCACTGCCCCAATTCCTGCGCGTGTTTCACGAAGTGGACGTTGCCCTCGATCCCTTCCCGCATTGCGGCGGAACCACGACCCTGCACACCTTGTGGATGGGGGTTCCGGTGGTCAGCATCGAGGGCGATTCGGAATTGTCCCGCAGCACCGGTGGTATGATGCGATCGTGTGGACTGGATCACCTCGTTGCTCAGGATCAGGAAGCCTATTTGAACGTGGCCATGAGCCTCGCCGCCGATCTGCCGGGCTTGGCGGATATTCGCGCGGAGTTACGCAGCCGGGTAGCTGCCTCCTCCATTGGTGACAGTGCCGCCGTCACCCGGGATCTGGAATCCGCCTATCACGCCATGTGGTCGAATTTTGTAGCCAGACAGCACGCCCTGGCGGCATGAGCCGCAATTCCCTCAATAGAAAGCACCATCCCCATGAGCTCTATCGAATCATTCATCAGCAATTTCACTACCGCCGTGGATTTCCAGGACGCGGTTGAAATCAAGGCCGGCACCCGGCTTGCCGACCTTGCCGAATGGGACTCGCTCGCAGCCCTCGGCGTCATCGTGATGTTCGACATGGAATACGGCGTCACCATTACCGGCAACGACCTGAAGGACTGCAGCGCCATTCAGGACGTATTTGACCTGATCGCCAAAAAGAAGGGATAGCACATGGCCACGGCCATTCTGGACAAGATTCGCGTCGCGGGGCTCGTCAGTTGCGTCCCGCGCAAAGTGGTTTCGAATCTCGACTGCCCGCCAGAGAAGCGGGCGGAGCGCGAACGATTGGTCCGGAACATCGGCATACAGACCCGGCGGGTATGCGATGCGGGACAGGCCTTTTCCGACCTTGCTCTGCCTGCAGCCGAGAAACTCATCAGCGGCCTGGACTGGAAAAAAGAGGATATCGACGTACTGCTGGTCGTCACACAATCCCCTGATTACCCGATTCCCGCGACCGCAATCATCATGCAGGATCGCCTTGGCCTGTCCAAATCGACACTGGCCTTTGACATCAACCTGGGCTGCTCGGGTTATCCCTACGGACTTTTCGTGCTCGGCAGCATGCTCTCCGGTGGGCGCATGCGGCGCGGCATCGTGCTGGTCGGCGACAAGTCCTCCAACCCCGAATCCCATGACAATGGACTGCTATCCCTGTTTGGCGATGCCGCAACGGCGACCGCACTTGAATTTCACGAGTCCGCCCCGCAGATGCGCTTCCACTTCGGCAGCGATGGCAGCGGGTACAAGGCCATCATCATTCCGGCAGGGGGACAGCGCATTCCGATGCAGGCGCACCATCTGGAGCGGCTGCCCGGAGAAGATGGCATTTCCCGAAAGGGCACCGATGTGATCCTCGACGGCCCGGCCATCCTGAATTTTTCGATCCGTGAGGTGCCACCGGCGGTAACCACCCTGCTCGCATCCTCGCCTTACACAGCCGAGGCCATTGATTATTTCGTCTTCCATCAGGCCAACCGGATGATCAACGAAACCATCCGCAAGAAACTCGGGCTGCCCGAAGCAAAGGTCCCGTCATCCCTGCATGACTTTGGCAACACCAGCTCGGCTTCGATCCCGATGACCATGACCGTGCGTCTCAGAGAGTCGCTTCTGTCCGGCCCCAAGCGCGTATTGATGAGCGGCTTTGGAGTCGGGTTGTCCTGGGCATCCTGCATTCTCGAACTCGACCGGCCGTACCTGCCGGAACTCATCGAGCTGTGAACTTCAATCCGTTTTCGCTCGAAGGAAAACGCGTCCTTGTGACCGGCGCGTCTTCCGGCATCGGCAGGCAGACTGCAATCACCTTCTCGAAGATGGGCGCAACCCTGGTGATCTCGGGAAGAAATGAAGCCCGCTTGGATGAGACGCTTGCAGCAATGCCGGCCGGGGAGCATGTGGCCATTCCTGCAGATGTCACCAGCAAGGAACAGCGGGATGGACTCGCGGACCAATGCGGCGCGCTCCATGGCGTGGTGCACTGCGCTGGAGCATCCGCGCTGGCACCGATTCGCATGGCCAGCGAAAAGCATCTGCGCGAGTTGTTCACGCTGAACTACGATGGCCCGATTCTGCTGACGCAGCGACTGCTCCAGCGCAAATCGATCCAGAACAGCGGCTCGATCCTGTTCATCGCATCCATAGCCGCACACATCGGCGTACCGGGTGTCGGCGTGTATTCGGGGACAAAGGCCGCCTTGCTTGCAACCGTGCGCTGCCTGGCCATGGAGTTGATCAAATCCAAGATACGCGTCAACTGCCTTTCCCCGGCCCTGGTTGAATCGCCCTTGCTCGAAATGATGGCACAGCACGTTTCCCTGGAGGAAAAGGCGCGCGACTATCCACTCGGGCTGGGCAAGCCGGAAGATGTGGCGAACGCGGCCGTCTATTTCATTTCCGATGCCAGCCGCTGGGTAACGGGAACCACGCTGATCATGGATGGCGGATTGACCATCAGTTAGCCGTTCCAGCGGTATCTGCAACCCAACACCTGGCGCCTCGAAAAATGTCCCTGCCCGCATCCAACAAGCCCCTGCACTACGTAAGCCCCGAGGAGTTCAAGAAAGAACAGTCGCATCTCTTCTCCCGGACATGGATATTCGTTGGAATGGCAAATGAAATACCCGATGCCAACGATTACGTGCGGACAAACATCAGTGGCAGGGACATAATTGTCCAGAACTGCGGCGGCACGATCCGGGCTTTCCTGAATGCCTGCAGTCACCGTCATGCCCGTATCCACGAAGCGCCATGCGGCAACCGCAAGCTGATCTGCCCCTATCACGGGTGGAGTTACGATGACAAGGGCGTGCCAACCGGAATTCCGGCAAAAGACAATTTTCCGGATGTCTGTGCCAATCCGACGCAGTTCGCGTTGCGCCAGTTCGAGGTGGCGCAGGCCGGGCACTTCATATTCGTACGACTTGTACCAGGCGGCCCTGACCTGAAGAGCCACCTGGGCCATGCCCATGAGTTTCTCGTCAATGCATCAGCAGGACTGAACCGGAACATGGACGAATTCCAGGGAACGATTGCCGCGAACTGGAAAGTCGTCATCGAGAATGCCCTGGAGGGCTATCACGTAGGCATGGTCCATCGCGCAACGCTGGGGGCCATCAGGCAATTGAGTGCCCGCAAACAGGACATTGTCGATCACCTTCCATCCGACAGTGGCCATTCCTACATGATCAACAGGGCCAATGAGGAATGGCTCGGGAAGTGGCGACGCTACGAGCGCGCGCTGGGTCGCTGGCCCTTCAAATTCGATCACTACGTGCACCAGCTGATATTTCCGAATCTGACGGTAACCTCCTTCATGGGCTACAGCTTCCACATCCAGCACTTTCAGCCGGATGCCGTCGGAAGGACGACCGTGCGTTCGCGCATCTACTCGGTACACTGCGAAGATCAGAATGCAAAAGGCGAAAGCATCATGCGTACGGTCTATGACGAAGGCAGGCGATTCACCCGCAAGGTCTTTGGTGAAGACCAGCGCGTCTGCGAGTTGACCTACCTGGGCATTCAGGACGCCGATCGTCCGGCAATCCTGGCCGATCATCTGGAGAAACGGATCGCCCATTTCCAGCAGGCCTACCGGAAAGCAATGGACACCCCCGTCCCGGACACGGAATAGCGCCGCCGCGACGGTCAGCCGGGGTGCAACGCCTCGGACAAAGAAGTGCAGATGTACGCGATCTGGCCATCGTCCAGTTCAAGGTGAAATGGCACTCCAAGCATGCGCGGCGCAAGTGTGCGTGCCACCGGGATATCTCGATCAACAAGGCAACCGGAGAAAGCCGGGTGGCCATCAAGCAGCGGTTGGTACCAGGATCGGGTTTCGATGCCACGCACACGCAGCGCTGCTGCCACCGCACTGGCCATGACCCCGTCGGGTAGCAGCAATTGCATGATGGTGTATGAGCCATCCTGGGGGCGGGACTGAAGCCGGATCCGCGGACAATGGGCAAGAAGTGCCCGACCATAGGCCGCCCCCAGCCTTTGCCGATTCATCTTCCGTTCCGGCCATCGATCAAGGGCAGCCAGCCCCACAGCAGCGTGATACTCACTCATCTTGGCGTTGGTTCCGGCGGCCGTCGACATTCCCGAGGACAGATCAATCCCGAAGTTCGTCAGACGCCTGACCCTCTCCACCCAACCCTGATTCCGCGCTGCAACCAGCCCACCTTCGCCAATTCCTAGCGCCTTGGTGGCATGGAAGCTGAATACGACCGCAGTACGCTCACCGATGTCCTGATTGCCAAATGCGCCAGCCGCATCGATCACCACGGGAAGACCGGTTTCGCTTGAGAATTGGTCCCATTCGCCAGCGGGCTGGCGGCAGCCAAAGGTCGTCACCGGCATGATGCAATCAATAGCGAGACGATCCAGCGTGCCGCGTGCGATCTCAGGATTGAGTAACCAGGTCCGTTCATCCACGTCGCCCAGCACCGGAACCAGACCTGCGCGCAACACGGCGGCAGCCGTCGCAACAAATGTCAAAGCCGGCACAAGAACCCTTGCTCCTGCCGGCAGGCCGAGCGCGGCAAGCGATAGTTCGAGGCCCAGCGTGCAACTGGACGTGGTCACCACGGCCGGCGCCGGAGACCCCAGCATGGATGCCAGCCTGCTTTCCAGCCGGTTGACCAGCGGCCCGAAATTCGTATACCACCGGGATGCATCGATCTGCCGCAGATAGGGAATGACTTCGTCAGCCGACGGAATATCAGGCCTCAGAAGCTGAATGCGATTCATACGATGATCATTCATGACAGAAATGACAAGGGAAAATCAACGCGGCCTTACCCTGACGAGCGACTGCTCGTTGCCGCAATAATCACCCCACACAATGCAAAAAGTTGCCTCCAATTCACGCACCAGCGCTTCACCGTCACACAGCACTGAAGACTTCATTCGCCGCCTCAGGCTGGTCCGCAAGCCCGCAAGCCGCCGGGGGTCATTCGCGAATGCAACGGCAATTGCAACGTATTGCTCCGGAGAGGACGCAATGAAATCGGCCAGCCCCAGTGCCGACAGAATGCTTGATGCCGAACGCGCTGCACCGCACTGGCCTGCCAGCGTCACGACGGGCACTCCCATCCAGAGACAATCAAACGTCGTGGTCGCCCCGGTATATGGGAAAGGATCCAGCGCGACATCAACCTCATCCAGCATGTCCCAGTAGCTGTCCCCGTGCAGTGTCGGAAACATTGCAACACGATCGCCCACACCGGCTTCCTCGAAGAACTGCATCATTGTATTTGTCCTGGCGTGCCTCGGCGCATCGATGATCCTAAGACGCGCACCCGGCACCGCCTGCAGTATTTTCAACCAGAGATCCAGGGTCGCATCACTGATCTTCATGAAGCGGGTCATGCAAGCCAATGTGATCGGCGCTGCGGAGCCGTGATTCACTCGTGATATCACCGGCCTGGAAGGCGCCGTTACCGGGCCTGCCTCAGGAACATAGCACCATTGTGGGCGGGAAAGCCGCAGCAATTTCTCACGATACCAGCAATCGGCGCCGGGAGGATCTGCGATTGAGTCAGTGATTCGATAATCCATGGCCCCCATTCCGGTGGTATTCAGGTAGCCAAGCCAGGTCATCTGCACCGGAGCGGGCCTTCTTGCAAAAACCAGCAGCCGGTTCCCGGCCGAATGCCCGGAGAGATCTACAAGTATGTCGATCTTGTCGGCCCTGATCATTTCGGCTGCGCCTGCATCATCCATCCCATGAATGTTCCTCCACCGGGGCACAAACGTACGCAGATGCCGGGTCATGTCATCTTCCGCCTGCGTGTTGCTGTAGCAATACAGGTCGAATCGGGAAGCATCATGCAGACGAAAAACCGGTTCGATGAAACGTCCCACGGCATGCCGGCGAAAATCAGCCGACACATATCCGACTCGCAAACGTCGATCCGGGGTCATGTCGATTGGATGAAACGGCGCCTGTCGGGTCAGCGGATCGGAAAATCGACTCGCCCACTGCAGGTGCTGCTTCAGGATGTCATCCCGGGAAAGCACCCTTGAGAAGTCACAAAGACACAAGAAACCGGCATTCGCCGCAAAGTCCCCAGGAGCAATCTCAAGCACACGGCGAAATTCAGCTTCTGCTCCCGTGACATCCCCGGTCTGAAAAAGCAGCAGCGCAAGGTTGTAATGAAGCACGGCAGAATCCGGGTCAAGCGCAATGGCTGACCGGTAGCATCCTTCCGCCCCATCCAGGTCCCCGACCATCGCCAAAGATCCTGCTTGTTCGTAATGGCGATAAGCTTCCGCAGCCACGGCACCCGTTTTTTTCCCCACTTTGGCCTGCCGAAGCAGCCCCTCGCGTATCAATTTCCAGAGCAAGAGAATCTATCCCGATGTTCGAACATCATTGCAGGATTGGCTTCTACGCCACTCCTGCCACATTGCGGCATAGCCTTGCTCTAGAGCTCGGGTAAATCGAGTCACGTCGGAAACAGGCGATTCGGAAATGAGCCTTCTCAAGCTGCCGCGCAATGCCACCACCTTTTCCTGATTTCCAGCGAGGTCGGCTGCGATGCGGATATAGCCAGACGCTGCATCAGTCACAAGTTCAGACAGTCCAATTGCAGTCAGAAAACTGGCGCTGGTCCGCGAAAACCCGCCGCCACCTCCCAGAGTGACGACTGGGACACCCATCCAGAGACTCTCGCAGGTTGTCGCGCCACCGCTGTAGGGGAACGTATCCAGCGCAATATCGACATCCCGGTAAGCCTGTATGTAGCGGTCGTAATCCATCAGGCCCATCAGGTCAACACGCCTGATATCCACGCCGAGATTCTCAAAGCAGTCGTAGAGGCGATCGACGGTACGTCCCTGCGGAACGCCGTAAATGCGCAATCGTGCTCCCGGAGCAGTCTTCAGCAGCTCAGCCCATGTGGCAAGAACTTCCTGATTTACTTTGCGAAACGAGTTGAATGCGCCAAAGGTGATATGCCCGGAATCCAGGCATGGCGCCCGACCAACCTCAGCATCTACAGCACAACCGGGTGGCATCCACGGCCAAAGGCATTCCGGTAGATACCAGAGCCGCTCGACATGCCACTGCTGGGCTTCGGGAGCAGGGTCGGCAACAGGATCAGTAATGCGCCAATCCATGGCTTCCAGACCTGTGGTGCCTAAATAACCAAGCCAGGAAACCTGCACGGGAGCCGGCTTGCGCGCGAACATGTGCATACGCCCACCTTTTGTATGTCCGGAGAGATCGATCAGGATGTTGATCTCATCGGCGCGTATCCGCTCGGCAAGCGCCATGTCATCGAGTTCACGAACCCTGATCCATCGATCCGGCATGCGCTCCGGCAACCCGCCCAGGTCACTTTGACCGCTCGAATTGTCGTAACAGAATACATCGAAGGCACTTTGATCATGGGCCTTGATGACCGGGAAAATAATGCGCCCGACTGGATGTATCGCTGCAAAGTCCGCAGACACATATCCAATGCGCAACCTGGCATCTCTGCCATTCCCGGTCCAATGTTTGAAATCCACAGTGTGGTGCGTCTGCTCGGAAACATGGCGGCATGCCCATTCGACATGCTCCCGCAAGAGTTCCTCCCTGCTGACCCTGGGCAACAGGTTGAGAAGAAACAGAAGGTTCTTGCGAGCCAATTCCGCATCCGGCGCAGCCTTCAGGGCGGTGCGCAACGCCTCGACCGCCTCCGTGTGACGTCCTGTGCCCGACAACACCGTACTGAGTGTATTCAGGCAACCGATGTCGCCTGGAGAAACTGAGAGTGCATCTCTGAGTAGATCCTCGGCCCGATCAAAATTGCCGCGCGTCGAGGCAATGATGGCCAATAAGTTCAAGGCATTCGTATCTCGAGGGCGCCGCCCGAGGACCTCCGCATAGCAGACCTCCGCGGCATCAAGGTCTCCGGATTTCTGCAGGGCAAGCCCCCGCATCAGGCTGGCATCGGCTAATTTGCCACCGGCCTCATCGGGAGTTTCGATGGCCGGCCGATTGATCCGCCGGTCGCGACGCATGCGCGCAACCAGCGATTCGAAAAGAATTTTCCAGATACTGCCCATTGAGAAGCCGATTTTCGCACAGGCAAAAAAAAACCCCTCCGAAGAGGGGCTTCTTATGCCGAAACCGACCTTAGCGGCAGGTAGCGGGCATGTACTTCGCAGGCACGCCGGCGCAGGACCAGGTGATGGTGCCCGTGCTGGTGTTTGCGGTCGGCGTGACAGTGATCGTCACGGCCTGGCCGGTCGAAGTGCTGGCGGTGCTGCCCGTCACGGTGATGTGGCCTGCGTCGTCAACCGTTGCGCCGGAAACCTTGCCCACGACGTTGATGGTGACGCCCGTACCCATCGAAGCGGTCGCGGCCGGATCAGCTTGCAGCTTCTCAGCAATTGCCGTACGAGCGCTGGAGGCGGCGAGGATCAGTTCCGAAACCTTGGCGCGGACCATGTAGTCCTGATAGGCCGGCAACGCAACTGCTGCCAGAATACCGATGATCGCAACAACGATCATCAGTTCGATCAGGGTAAAACCCTTTTGGATAGCTTTCATGAAATCTCCTGAAAAGTTGCGACGCCTAGTACACGCCGTAATCGCTATTGAGCAAATGGCATGCCAAGATTAGAAGTTGATAACTGATTATTTTATATTAATAATCAATATCTTAAAATAGACGTGGCTGCAGGAGAGCATCCAATTCAACCGCCCGAAACAGCCAGCGACAGGAACTGACAATTTTTGTCACTCGCTGCGGGGAAGCCCGCCGCGGCCGGGCGCCGCACTGGTTCAAGGGGATGCAAAGGCCTTCGCCACCCGCTCCAGTACTGCGCCCCACGGCTCATTCGCAATCTGCCGGAACAATCTGGCACTCGGATACCAGGGCATCTGCTCCCCTTGCGCCAAATATCGCCACTCGGGCGTTGTGGGTGTCAATACCCAGACCGGGACTCCCAAAGCACCACTGAGGTGAACAACCGCTGTGCAGACGCTGACAACCTGATCCAGGGCAGCGACCATTGCCGCAGTTTCGTCATAGTCCGCCAAGGCCTCCGGCCAGTGATGCACAATCCCGTCCGGGATGGCATCAAGTTCTTCCTGACAGTCTCCATACTGGAGGCTGATGAATGTTCCCGGCATTGACAAAAGCCCCATCCAATTGGTGAGAGGAATTGTCCGCAACTGCTGGCGCGTTACCTGCGCCCCTCCCCGCCAGGAAACACCGACGTAAGGCCCGGGCCCTAAGGCCTCATATTTCGAGCGCCATCCTGCAACCCTTGACGGATCTGCACGCAAATAGGCTTTTTGTTGCGGAAAGTCCTCCAGCCGACGGCGAAACTGACCTGGCAGACTGCCAATGGCGACCTGGGTTGCAATACCGGGTCCATATCCTTCCCATGCGGGGTGCTCTTCGACGAATGGCTGGGGAAACACATCCAAATCCGGAAACGAGCGCTGAAACAGCACCATGAGCCGCTTGTCGCACTCAAGGGCTCCGCGGGCACCACTTGCCAGGAGATCGGGAACGCATGATGCAAACATGATCTGGTCACCCAGCCCTTGTTCCGCACAGATTAAAACCCTCTTGCCGTCAAGAGGGGGAATTTCCTTGCCATCCCTCCACCCGCTTCTTGGCCGTGCAAGCGGGCTGGCGTGTCGCGACTCGAAATCCCTCCAGCCATCTGTGAAATTGCCGCTTTTCAAATATGCATGCGCACGCATCAGACGGGTTTCCGCATCCTGCGGATTGGCTTTGAGCACGACTTCAAAACAGTCCATTGCTTCGTCAAGACGCCCGTTTTCCGCCAACACCCATCCCAGATTGCTGCGCGCGGCTTGGAAATCCGGCACCAGTTCAAGCGCGCGTCTGATCAGTTTTTCTCCTGCCCCAAGATCACCGTACTCGCGCGCGAGAATCAATCCGAGAAGATTCAGGGACGATGCGTGTTCCGGGCGAAGATCCAGGTTCCGGCGCAGATGCAGGACTGCCACATCATGCTTGCCCGCTTCATAGCAAAGACGGGCAAGCTGAAACCCTGCGCCTGGATGTGCGGGATTCCTTGATATCAGATCACCGAGTACCGACTCCGCCAGCGCCGCCTTCCCTTGACGCTCAAGGACACTTGCATACCCGAGCACGACATTCTCGTCGTCTGGTAAAAAATGACGAGCAAGTGCATAGTGATCAGCCGCTGTATCAAGGTCTCCCAATGCCATTGCTGCAAAGCCGGCGGCACCATGTGCAAGCCCCGACTCCGGAACCAGATCAAGCGCACTTTGGAGTCGTATCAGCGCACTCTCATGATTCCCCGCGCCAGACAGTAGAATACCCTCAGAAAGAAGTCGCTCGAAATCAGCGGTCTGATTATCAGACGATTTCGCAACAGCTACGCCTTGGGATTCCCGGCATGCGCCAGGAGTGGACATCTGAAAAAGCCGCCTAAACCAGGCCCGCACGGTTGCAACGCCTACCGGCGCGGACCGGCGAAAAGCATTGAGTCACGCTCGGCACGCCATTCCTCCGAATATTCGCAGTCAGCGTATTCGTGGAAGTAGGGACCACCGAGCGTGTAATGCGCCAGAGATACATCACGCGACGGGGCATCGTAGCCGACAAGATGATTCCAGTTGTGCGGCAACTCGCCGATCAAATGATCACCCTTCAGCCACTTGAACTGGTGCAACTCCAGACCGCTGGCACGATTGACATAATCTGGGGTAAGTGAGATACAGCGTTCGTTATTGAACAACATGACGCTGGACCAGTTCTTTTTCTCATACGCAGTCTGTGGTTCACCAAGAAATTTCCTGCTTTCTCTGGGACGGTGGTCATGCTTAACCACCTGCACCGCATACCGGTCATCACGCAATGACCAGAGCTTTGCAATATCGTCCAGAACAAGCATGTCACAATCCATGAATATGGAATGCCCCCGGAAACCGGAGAGATAGGGCGTCAAAAATCGCGAGAAAGAGAAATCAGTTGATTGAAGCGAGTGTCGCTCCCGCAGGAACGTTCCCCTTAACTGGGACAGCATCACCGGGGTAATTGCCACGGGCACTGACGATCGCACCTGAATGCTGTGCGCCAGCACATTGAAAGCAACCACCTCGCGCGAATCATGCCCGATGAATACTGGAATCAATTCAGGTCCCTGATAAATTGCCCTGCAGCCGGTAGGCCGGCGACAAAAGCGCTGTGCGAATGCCGGCCACACATATAATTGAATTAGTCTGAAGAATCAATCGATCCCTGAGGCGATTATACTTCGCTCCTTTTATGGCCTGTCCATCCAATATCACGGATTTATGTCTGATTGCCGCAAGCATTGCCGGTTTGCCGTGAACGAGATCCGTTCGAGGTAGATTTTCGGGCTCAATTGAGTGACGAATTGCACAGCCGTCGCCAATGCTGATGCTATAATTTTCGGAGGAATTGCCTGATTGGACACGATCTGAAATACTGATTAAGCCCATTCAATCTGAACCGGATATTGCATGCCCAATAACCCAATGCTCATGCATTCAAAACAACACCGCGAGTCAGCATGATTTTCAAATTCTTCGGGCAGAGTAAGGTCGACACGTTTGCCAAAAGCCTCGCTCAGGACATCGCGAAGCGATACCCGCCGGCTATCGCCAACAATCCTGAACAGATGGTCTCGCAAAAGCGCTTGACGACCATACTTGAAGACACTTTCAACCGTGCCCAGCAATTCAACCGCGAAAACCGGCTTGGCATGTTCAAGAAGGCCAAGCTTGGCAACACCTTCAAGTGGGAATTGAAGGAAATGGGCTATGAAGAGAAATTCATCGAAATGGCAACCGAAGGCCTCATCGTTTATCTGACGAGAGGCGCGGCCTGAGCTTTCAGCCGAAAGCTAGGGCACGTAACCCGGAATCTTGGCTTCATCCACATTGTCAATCTGCTCCGGATCCAGGAATTTCTCGGCATAGCGCAGATAGACCTTTTGTCTGACGAAGACGTCAAACAGATCCGGGTCGATATGCCCGTTTTCCTTGAACTTTCCGAGAATACCGAGAGACTCCGACAGGGTCTTTCCCCGCTTGTACGGCCTGTCCTTTGCTGTCAGCGCCTCAAAAATATCTGCAATCCCCATCACCCTGGAGGGAATTGACATCTGCTCCCGGCTCAGCCCTCTGGGATATCCCTTCCCGTCCATGCGCTCATGATGCCCGCCTGCGTACTCGGGCACATTTCGCAAATGTCGAGGCCAAGGCAATGCCTCAAGCATGTTGATGGTTGCCACAATGTGATGATTGATGATTTCCCGCTCGGCTGCAGTCAGAGTTCCTCTCGAAATGGTCAGATTCGCTATTTCGTCTTCCGTCAGAAACTGGGCGACGTTTCCTGACGGATCAGTCCATCGATATCCGGTACCGATTTCCCGGACCCGGTCTTGCGCCTCCTGAGGCATGAATTCTCCACCTGAGTTTTGCACCCTCAGGAAATCCCGCTCCTCATCGAGCCGGCGAATCTGGTCCCGATAACCCTGCTCTATCGCGTAGCCCAGGTTCCGGCGTGTCATTTCATCGATCTCAGTCGTGTGGGCAAGTGCCAGACGCTCTTTCAGCGCGGAAATTTCCGCATCCCGCTTCATGACCTCAAACCGCGTATCGATCAGACTGATCCTGTCGAATATTGTCTCCAGCTTGGTAGCTTTATCGACAACGTGCACCGGTGTCGTCACCTTTCCGCAGTCATGCAGCAATCCTGCGATCTTGAGTTCATACCGGTCTTTCTCCGTCATTGCGAAACCAGCCAGCGGGCCTGACTGGATATTGTTCACCGCCTCGGCGAGCAACATGGTCAGAACGGGGACGCGTTGGCAATGCCCGCCCGTATAGGGTGACTTTTCGTCGATCGCCGAATTGATCAATCCGATAAATGACTCAAACAACTCCTCGAGCTGGATAATCAGCTGGCGATTCGTCAGGGCGATGGCCGCCTGAGACGCAAGGGATTCGGCGAGCCTTTCGTCCGCATTGGAGAATGGGACGACATTTCCATGCGCTCCGTCCTTGCAGTTGATCAACTGCAGAACGCCGATGATCTCACCCTCGTGGTTACGCATGGGGACGGTAAGGAAAGACATCGAGCGATAGCCCGTCTTCTTGTCGAAATTCCGGGTTCCCGAAAAATCAAAGCCCTCAACGGTGTAGGCGTCTGCAATATTGATGGTCTTTCCCGACAATGCAGAGTAGGCCGCGACCATCTGGGTATTCGGCTGACCATCCTTCCCGTACAAATGCACCGGGTAAAACGGAATCGGATTGCCCGTGGTGCCACCCATGGCTCAGAATCAGCTTCGCCATAGCAGTATCCTCAAACTGGGAAACATTCCATCAACAGCCCATTCCCTAAAACCCCTGAACGGAATGCGACCAACAACCATTCGAACAAAGTACATCTTGCTCACCTGAACCAGCCGGCCAGCTTTGCCGCAAAACCCTTCGGCGCGGGAAAAGCATGTTTCACACGTACCAAAATCACGGAAACGTTGTCTCTTCCGCCATTGTCATTTGCCATCTGGACGAGTTGGTGCGCGCAGAGCCTCAGGTTCGCCCCAAGCGTCTGAAGAGCCATGCCAATATCCTCGTCGCTCACCATATCACAAAGGCCGTCCGAGCAAAGCAGGTAGATATCACCGGCCATGGCATCGTACTCATGAATTTCCGGCTCTACGGAAGGATCAATGCCAAGAGCCCGAGTCACCAAGTTCTTATTGGCAGATAGCTTGGCCTGTTCAGGGGTGATCATCCCGGCATCTATCTGCTCTTGCAGCAGGGAGTGATCCTTCGTCACCTGCTTAAAGTCCCCTCCCCGCTGTCGATACAGGCGGGAATCGCCGACATGTGCAACGGCCATTCTGTTGTCGTAGAAGAGTGCAACCACCAAAGTGGTGCCCATACCGGAATACTGTGGCTGACTCTGGGACGCTTGATAAATTGACGTGTTGGCCTTGGCAATCTGGTCGCGCAGCATCTTGACGGCCTGTGTCTTCCCGGTCGACTCCTCAACCGCATAAGGTGGCTGGCGCTCAATCAACTGCTGAAGTTCCGTCGTAATCACTGTGGTGGCCATGCCGCTGGCAACCTCTCCTGCGTTATACCCGCCCATGCCATCGGCGAGGACAACCAGCCCGCTCGTGGCATCAGAGGCGATTGAATCCTCATTGTTGGAACGCACCATTCCCGGGTCGGTTGCACCCACGATCTCCAGCGCTTCATTCAGATCCACTGTCGTCGTCCCTGTAGGTCAGAGGCTAATGTCCACACCGGAAGCCGGTGTGGACCCACCTGCAGAACCGGCGGCACGCAGTGCGGCTGCGAATTCTTCCCCGGTCTGGAACCGGTGATCTGCATCCTTCGCCATGGCCTTTTCCAGAAAGGCAGCCAGCCCGGTCGGCAAATCCGGCCTGATGGCAAGGATGTCGGGAGCCGCCTCCTGGGAAATCTTGAACATGAGTTGCGCCATTGAGTCACCCTGAAACGGCAACTGCCCACAGAGCATTTGATAAAGGCTGACAGCAAGGGAGAAAAGGTCCGAACGACCGTCCACTTTCTTACCGGACAACTGTTCAGGGGACATGTAAGACGGCGTCCCCAGCACCATCCCTGTCTTGGTCTTGGAAGAGTCCGTAATGCGCGCAATGCCGAAGTCGGCAACCTTTACCTGGTCGGAGTCGGCCTCATACATGACGTTTGCCGGCTTTATGTCACGGTGGACAATATTCTGTTTGTGAGCATAGCCAAGCGCATCCGCCACACGTGCAATGATGGACACGACCTTGTCAACCGGCAGCAAAGTGTCCGGTTTGACATAAGGCACCAGATCCTTGCCTTTCAGCAATTCCATCGCGATGTAACAAAGATCGTGCTCTTCGCCAGCATCATAGATGGTGACAATATTCGGATGTGACAACCGGCCGGCTGTTTCCGCCTCCCGGAAAAAACGCTCTTTTACCTCTACGAGTTCGTCAGCCTCAAACTCCTGCGCCAGTGCCATGGTCTTGATGGCAACCACACGCCCGATTTTCGGATCCTTGCCTAAGTAGACAACCCCCATTGCCCCCTTGCCCAGTTCCTTCTCGACCTGGTAGCGCCCCAGCATCGGCTTCTCAACAGTGCCGCCCTCGCCAAGGATGCTGGCATTGGTACGCCCCCCCGATCCTCCGCCAAGAATAACCGTCTCAGACAACTGCTTGGCACGGGACAGGCGGCTTTCAAGGTCACGAAACTTCAGGTTGAAATCCGCCATGTAGCGGAACACGGCCTCAGCCTTGTTGAACTGGCGTTTGCGCTCGAAATCCAGCGCCAGATTATAAAGATTGTCCATCAGGCTTTCGTCGAGCGGAACCTTACGGAAATAATCGAAAGCCATGTCCAGTTGACCCTGCCCCTGGAAGGCAAGACCAAGCATCTTGGCATTGGCTGCTGAACTGGCATCCGACGCTTCTTTTCCACGCTCGGTCATCATGAATCGTTTGGTAATCAGAAGCACATGTCCAACCACCAGCAATGCCAGCGGCAACATCAGCTGCAGCCACATGCCCTGACCGGTCATTAATACAAAATGCACAATCAGCAGTACCGCCGCGAGTGCCGTACTGATGATTGCTCCCATCCCGGCCTTGAGCCGGGGAAGCAGCGCAATCAGATAAGCCGCCACAAGCAGGAATACCAGGCTTTCAACCCAGAACCCCCAGGTCGGTACAACAAAGAAATGTTCCTGCAGAATGGATGAAACAGAATGCGCCAATGTCATCACGGGAGCCATGGCAGGCGAAATCGGTGTGACGGAAGTTGTACCAACACCAGCAGCTGTGGGACCAATCAGAACGATCTTGTCCCGGAAATTCTCCGGCGAAATTTTTCCCGAATAGACATCGAAGAATGAATCAGTTCGGAAGGCGGACTTTCCATCCTTGTCCTTGTAGAAAAATGTATTCATCTGCAACGCAGGGTCTGTTCTGATCCGCAGACTGCCGATCGTTACGCCCTCGCCCAAACGAACCTTGATGTCAGCCACCGACAAATTCAGGCTTTTGGCGGCAAGCAGGGTTGAAAGCGAAGGGTAATACTGATCAAAAAACTGCACTACCAGTGGTTCCGCGCGAACTCCACCATCAACATCCACATTGGCATTGAGATGCCCTATCCCGGCAACGTTTTTCCCAATTTCCTCAATCGGAACAGAGATCACGGATGAAGCTGGAAGAGGAGGATCACCCGCATCGCCAGTCACGCCTGTTACAGCGTTCTTGGACACAAATTCGGGTAGTGGCTTGTCCGGCTTGCCCCGGGGGTCTCCGAGTTCAAACAACATGGGCAGCAGCACATTGCCCCCCTTGGAATAGCTGTCCGCCAGTTTGCGATCAGTGTTCAGTGACTGCTCAGCCTCTTGCAGCAGTGCCCCCACCTCACCCGAAGCCAGCACAGGCACCCGCGGCGAAATCTCCAGCAATTTCTGGATATAGGCCAAGCCGGGATCAATTTGCGGTTCGCTGAAAAACACCAGGTTCCCAACAACCTTGGCCTTGGCCGTTGCAAGAATGTCGGCCATCTTGGCATGCACTTCGCGCGACCATGGCCAGCGCCCGATGTTGCGTATGCTCGACTCATCAATGGCAATAACCACAACCCTGTCGCTGGGGGTGCGCGACGAAGCCCTGACCCCCCCAGTCATAGGCGGCGTGCTCAAGGCTCTGGATAAGCTGCGTTCCACCGGCGGAAAAAAGTACCAGCGAGACCACTAGGCCCAGAAACCAGTCCCTCTTCCAGAATCCCGACTTCATGGGTGCTCCCGATTGCTTTTATTGTGGGGCTCAAATACACCAAACAGTGCGGTCCGCTGCATCTGCGGCCGGCCACTTTCACGGCCGCCCTAAACGATCCAACAACAGAATAAGCGCCAGGGTCCGCTCCCGCGACCACGATCCAATGATCGCTACTCCCCGACCACACCGCGCATAACTCTCAGTAGAAACAGCGTACTAATCGATATTCTTACAGTTAACTATCCGATTAGTCAATGTTTTTTTGAACGACACATGGTCATTTACCTAGGGACATGCCAAATGGGCACACCCGCTAAAAAGCCACTCAAAAAACGCTTCTATCCAGTCGGATAGCTGGCCTTCAGCATTACTCTGCAGACAAACCGGCCGAACGGCCGGGGCCTGCCCATCACGCCCCAGGGATATAGCCGAGAATTACCCCGCCAAAGAAGATGATGTCCGGGAATCGATCCATCGATCTCGGGATCGATCTGACTACGCCAGAATTTGCGTGCGGATTAAAACAATCAACCCAAACACGATGTGGGCGATGTCGTCCTTTGTGGCAGCCACAACTTTAATCGCGTCGCATTGATGCCTAGAGCAAGCAAATTGGACGGATTATTGCCAATATCCACCGCGTTTCCCGGCCGGGACTGCCCGCGCTGCATCTTATTCGATCGACATTCGCTAAAATGCGACGCGGGCTCCCGCCCTCAACTCCATTCGAGCCCACTCCTCCAAGAAACAACATGCCCATTCTCTTTGCAACCACCGCATTTACATCAGCATTTCTGCTTTTTCTGGTTCAACCCATCATCGCCAAGCAGATTTTGCCGTGGTTTGGCGGATCCGCCTCAGTGTGGACCACATGTCTCGTTTTTTTTCAGGCCCTGCTGCTCCTTGGATACGGCTATTCCCATTGGATTGCCACCGGGACACACGCCCGCCGCCAGAGCGCCATACACATTGCGCTCCTTGCGCTGTCCTGCGCAATGCTGCCCATCATCGCGGACCCCGGCTGGAAACCACAGGGTAACGATGACCCCACCTTGAAAATCATTATTGTCCTCGGCATCACCGTCGGCATGCCGTATTTCATGCTTGCAACAACCAGCCCCCTCATCCAGGCCTGGTACGCGCGAACACTGTCCAGAGTGCCTTATCGTCTCTTTGCACTTTCAAACCTCGGCTCCCTGCTGGGGCTGCTCGCCTACCCTTTTGCGGTCGAGCCCTGGATTTCAACCCGCGTGCAGTCGTTTGCATGGTCCACCACCTACGTCATCTTTGCCGTGTTGTGCGGCCTGTCGGCGTGGGCTAGCAGAAAAGAAGGCCATGTAACGGCAAATGCTCAGGATGCCGCGGCCAGTCAAGCGGACACACTCCCGCCCTCAGCCGGCACGCGCATCCTCTGGTTGCTGCTGTCTGCCACGGGATCCATGCTGCTGATCGCCGTCAGTAACCACATCTGCCAGAACATTGCCTCCATTCCCTTCCTGTGGATCGTGCCGCTGGCGCTGTATCTGCTTACCTTCATCCTGTGTTTTGACAGTACCGGTTGGTACCGGCGCGGCCTCTTTCTGCCACTTGCCGCGGCGGCGGTGATCGGCATGGGCTATACGCTCAGCAGCCTTGATCTGATGCAGGTCATTCCCATTCACCTCGCCGGACTGTTTGTGCTTTGCATGGTGTGCCACGGTGAGCTTTCACTGAGCCGGCCTGCCCCAAAATATCTGACCGGATTCTTTCTGATCGTTTCGGCAGGAGGAGTGTTGGGCGGCCTTGCCGTTGGCATTGCCGCACCCTACCTGCTGCCCGGCTACTTTGAACTGGGGCTGGTACTTACGCTGGCAGCCGTTCTGGTGGTATTGCGCACCTATCGCATGCAGGTCTGGATTCCGGCGGCTGCAGCCTGTGTCGCGGCCTATGCCGGATATACCAGCTATACGCAGATCAATGACTACAACGATTCGGTGATTGCCAAGGAGCGCAGTTTTTACGGCGCACTGCGCGTGCGTGACTACGGTCCTCCGGATCATGTTCGCACGCTGCAGCACGGCTCGATACGGCACGGCGCCCAGATCACCGAGCCGCCTTCCGAACGCACCTACCCGACGAGCTATTACGGCGCGGACAGCGGATTTGGCATTGTCATGACCGCACTGCAGGCGCGTTCAACAGGGCCGCTGCGCGTCGGCGTGGTTGGCCTCGGAACAGGCACCACGGCCGCCTACGGACGGCCCGGGGATGTATTCCGCTTTTACGACATCGATCCCGGCGTGGTGAAGTTCGCCCGGGAATACTTCACCTATCTGGGAGACAGCAAGGCCAGGATCGAAATTGCACTTGGCGACGCGCGATTGAGCCTGGAGGCAGAATCCGGCGAATTGTTCGACCTTCTGGCCATTGATGCGTTCTCTGGTGACTCAATCCCCACCCACCTCCTGACAGCCGACGCCTTCGAGGTTTACTTCCGGCGCCTGAAACCGGACGGCGTGCTCCTGGTGCACACCACGAACCGCTACCTCGACCTCCCGCCGGTCGTGAAGGTCCTTGCCGACAATCGCAGCCTGGCCAGTGTCATCATCGAGAATGAGCCGGACGATGAACAATCGGCGCGCCAGCAGTCGGACTCGGACTGGGTGGTTGTTCCAAAGGACCGCCGCACACTCGACATACCGTCTGTCGCCACACGCGCCAAACCGATTGAAGCCCGTACTGGAGTCGGATTGTGGACTGACGACTACAACAATCTTTTCCGCATCCTGAAGTAATTGCCGCTGCATACGCGCGTTTCGACAATTACACTGTGCTGTGGCCTGAATACTTGGTGGCATAATCCAGTGAGGTGCAATGGTGCCGCGCAGGAGGCGCGGCACGGGCCGGCCCATAACGATTCACAACGCAAAAGGCCGCGACCACCGGACCCCTGACTGACCGGCAGCACCGGATTTCTCCGAGGATTCTGCAATGCCGACATCGTCCGGCGCACCGCGCCACCTTTACCGCCACAAAGACCTGCATCGCGTTTTCAGCCCGAAGAACATCGCCGTCATCGGCGCCTCGCCCAATGCAGCATCGTTCGGCACACGCACCATTGAACGCCTGCAGCGCGACTACAAGGGCAGGCTCTTCCCCATCAACGCCAAGTACGGCGAAGTCGCCGGACTGACCTGCTACCCCTCGGTTGCGCAACTGCCCGAGCCGGCCGACTGCGTGGTCATCGCGCTGCCGCTTGAGGCGGTGGAGGCCACCGTGATGGAATGTGTCGGCCACAACGTCGGCGGCGTGATGGTCTACGCCTCCGGCTACGCAGAAACCGGCCGAGCAGACCGCATCGCCCTGCAGCAGCGCCTCTCGGACATCGCGCGCAAACACGACATCCGCATCATCGGCCCCAACTGCATGGGTTTCGTGAACTTCGCGATCCGCGCCGGCGTCACCTTCACGCGCGGCGAAATCAAGATTGATGCCTGCCGCGACGGCGGCATCGGCCTTGTCAGCCAGTCCGGCGCCATGGGCTTCTCGCAGGCCCAGGGCGCGCATCGCGGCATTCCCATGAGCCACGTCATTGCTTCGGGCAACTCCTGCGACATCGACGTCGCCGACACCGCCGCCTACCTTGCCGAAGATCCCGCCTGCAAGGCCGTGGTGTGCATCTTCGAAGGCATGGCGAATCCGGAACGCCTGATCGAAGCCGGGCACATTGCCTGGACGAACAACAAGCCCATGATCGTCTGCAAGCAGGGCATCGGCGAAACCGGCGCGCAGGCCGCGCTGTCACATTCAGGGTCACTGGCCGGATCCCTGGACGCCTACCAGGCCGCGTTCGAGCGCGCCGGCATCATCATGCTGAACGACCTCGACGGGTTGCTCGAGACGGCATCTTTCTTCGTAAAGGCGCCGTCCCGCCCGGCAGCGCGCGGCGTGGCAGCCGTGGGCATCTCCGGCGGCGCCCTTGTTGCCACCGCCGACAAGGCCGATGAATACGGCATCGCCATGCCGCAGCCGCACGAGGCGGTGCGACAGAAACTGCAGGAGCGCATTCCGGAATTCGGCGCTGCGCGCAATCCCTGCGACGTCACCGCGATGGCTTCGCGCGACACGCTCATGATCCCGAATTGCGTCGAGACGCTGGCTGGCGATGACCATTACTGCACCGTGATGTATCCGCAGACCAGCGTGGTTCCCCAGACCGTTGATGAACTCCGCCTGTTCAGCGAAGCCTGCGCACTGCACGGCAAGCCCGCCACGGTGGTTTGGCTCACCGGCTGGCTGGGCGGCTACGGCATGAAGGAGGCCGAAGCCGACTCGAACATGGCGGTGTTCTATTCCATGAACCGCTTTTTCTGGACATTGCGCGAATGGTTCCGCCGCGACGACCGGCGCCGCGCCGAGGAAACGGACGGCCCGCGCAAGGTCGTCCGCCTGTCCGCGCCCGACGCCAAAGGCAAGGCGGCAGGGCTGATCGCCGCCTCGAAGAACCGGACGCTCACCGAACGCGAGGCGAAGGCGGTGCTCGCCTGCTACGGAGTGCCGGTGGTCGGCGAGCAGCTGGTGCATTCCGCCGCGGACGCCGCAGCCGCAGCGCAATCGCTCGTTTTTCCCGTGGCGCTGAAAGTCGAATCACCCGACCTTCCCCACAAAACCGAGGCGGGCGTCATCCGGCTGAACCTGAAGAACGCCGAAGACGTGAAATCCGCCTACGACGCGGTCATGGCAAACGCAAAAAAATACAAGCCCGATGCCATCATCAATGGCGTGCTTGTGCAGCCCATGGTGCCTTCGGGCACCGAGATCATGGTCGGCGCGAAGATCGATCCACTGTTCGGACCCATGATCATCGTCGGCCTGGGTGGCATCCTGGTGGAACTGCTCAAGGACACCGCCGTGGAACTTGCGCCCGTCACACATCGCGAGGCGAGGGCAATGCTGGGCAAGCTGAAAGGCCAGGCCATGCTCACCGGCTTTCGCGGCTCCGAGGCTGTCGACCAGGACAGGCTTGCGGAAGTCATCGTGCGCCTTGCCGAATTCATCGCCGACCAGCAGGGACAGGTCGCTGAACTCGATGTCAATCCGCTGATCTGCGCCGGCGGCCGCGTTGTCGCGGTGGACGCGCTGATCGTGAAGAAGTAAGCCGGGAAGGCCCCTTGGCGCAGTTTGCGCAATAATGGGAAGGCATCACCTCAATCAGGAGAAATACCATGCTTAAACCACTGCAGGCCCGCAGCGCGTCACTGGCGGTGCTGCTCGCCTCATGCTCACTGCTGCTCACGGCCCCGGCCGGCGCGCAGAATTACCCGACCCGCCCCGTGCGCATCATGACCGCCTTCCCCCCCGGCGGCCCGACCGACCTGATCGGCCGCCCGATCGCACAGAAACTCCAGGAAGCGCTGGGCCAGCCCTTCATCGTCGACTACAAGCCGGGCGGTAACGCCACGATCGGCACCGACTATGTGGCCAAGTCCGCGCCCGACGGCTACATGCTGCTGCTGATTCCACCCTCGCATACCACGAATCCCAGCACGCAGAAGGCGCTGCCCTATGACACTCTCAAGGACTTCACTGGCGTGAGCCCGCTGTCCCGCGGTGAAGTCGTGCTGATCACGAATCCCAAGCTGCCCGTCAACAGCGTCAAGGAACTGGTGGCGCTCGCCAAGTCCCAGCCAGGCAAGCTGAACTACGCCTCTTCCGGCACCGGCGGATCGCTGCACCTCGGCGGAGAACTGTTCAAGATGGTGGCCGGCATCGACATGGTGCACATTGCCTACAAGGGCGCCGCCCCGGCGCTGACCGACGTGATGGCCGGAACTGCCGACCTGATGTTCATCTCGGCGGTGCCTGCCGTGGCGCAGATCAAGTCGGGCAAGGTGCGCCTGCTGGCCGTTGCCAGTCCGAGACGCTCCACCACCTACCCGGACACACCGACGGTCGCCGAAACCTATCCGAAGTTCGAGGTTGGTTCCAACTATGGCCTGATCGCCCCGGCAGCAACCCCCAAGGCTGCCATCGCCAAGCTCAACAGCGCCCTGGAAAAGATCCTGGCATCGCCGGAGATCAAGAAGACCTTCAACGGCCTGGGCGTCGACCCCTGGTGGGACACGTCGGACAATTTCACGGAATGGGTGCGCGACGAAGTGAACAAATGGGGCACCGTGGCGAAAGCCATCCACTACGTGCCTGAATAACAAGATCGCGGCCACCGCGACAAACTGAAACAGCGGGACGGCGCTGCTGCACATCCTGCAGCAGCGCCGATCATCAA
>CAIYPG010000106.1 GCA_903928055.1 uncultured beta proteobacterium
AGGATCTTGGGCCATTTTGCGGTATGCATGAATGCGGAAACCGTCATCCAAGCACATCGCCCCGGCGGTGAAAGCGAAATCTTGTCAGCCTTGCGAGTTGCTGCGGGCCGCGATGGGCCGGGGTAGCGGTAAGACCTCCGGGTGGGCGGTCGGGCTCACTTTCACGAGCTTGGACCGACGCGTAATGGCCAGAACCAGCAGGCACATCCAGGTGGCGCAAGTGATGAAGAGGGCCAGGCGCACGAGGGGCGGGCCGACATAGCGCAGTTCCACGCGGACCGGACCCGCAGGAACCCTGATCATCAACAACCCCTGCGGAGATGCGTGCACCTCGGCTTCGCGGCCATCGACGTACGCCTCGTATCCGGGCAGAAACATGCGCGGTGTAACCAGCCAGGCGGGGGCGGAGGCGCGCACGTGAGCAAGGTACGGCACCAGGGATTCGAGCTTAACGGGCAGGCTTTCACGGTTGATCACGGTCATCCGGACCTGGCCGAAAGACAGGGGCATGAACGCCGTGGGGCGAAGCGGTCGAAAACTCAACTGGATCGTTTCAGGGGCATCGCCGCTCGTCCACAAGATGATCGATTTTCTCTGGCCAGGGGCTGAGCCAAAAGCGTTGCGCCCGCCATCGGCGGGAAGGCGATAATTGCGGTCAACGCGGTCGCCATGCAGTGCAAGATTACCTAGATAGTCCCGCTGGAAGAACGTGAACTCGAGCAAGTATTCGCGTCCGGGCAGAAGTGCGATTGATGGCGTGAGCTGGAATTCGCCATTGCCAGTCGCACGGCTCTCCAGGGTGAAGATTTTTGTCGGAGAGCCAGCTGCGCATCGCGGCGGCATTGCTGGTGATTTCCGTCATCGAAGTGGCATCCAGTAGGCGATGCTGCATGAGCGGACTCATGACCCCATCCGCGACATAATCCGGCTTTCGCTTGAACATCTCGTAGGCATAGCGCGTGAGGGTAAGGTTTTCCGGATAGAGCTGACGCTCGGAAGCTTCCGGCGTCAGCGTGGACAGATGGGTTCTGCGCTGGAACTTGGAGGCCTCAACCAGGCTCCATGTGACCGCGAGGCAGAGCCCGGCGGTCATCCAGCGGCTGGCCGTTCGTCGCCGGCGCATGACACGCAGCATGGCGGTGCCGCAGGCAACGGTCACTGCTGCCGCCAGGACCGGATACAGGCGCTGCGTCGGCCAGTTATTGGTGACTGACTTGATGGCGGACGGCACCTTGTTCCAGAGCGCGCTTTGAACCAAAGGCAGCGGGATCAGCAGGATGAGCAGGGTGCTGGCTGCAGCCATGATTGAGCTCAAAGCCCTTTGATTCTTACTGAAGGCCCAAACGCCGCCGAGCAGCGCGACCGCGGCTAGGCTCCAGCCCAATTGCTGGTCGCTCAAACGGTCGGCCCCGTCGCTCACCGGGCGCCAAGCGGCCATCCAGTGGGAACCGAGCGTTTTTACGACATAGTCGGTGCGGAACGCATCGACATTGGGTTCTGCAAAGTACGTCGTGGCGAAAGGGAGGCAGGTGAGCGCGAAAAACAACGCGCCGGCCTGACGCAGCCATTGAGCCTCGGTGCGCCAGATGTTCCGGCGGGAGGTCAGGCGAAAACCCTGGCTGGCGGCTACCGCCAGGGTTGCCCAAAGAGCGACGGGAGGATGCGCATACCACACCATCGCCAGCGGCAGGACGAGCCAGAGCAACGAGCGGGCATCCAGCCGGATGAAGGTGAGGACGCAGCCGAAAAAGACCAAGGGCAGCCACGGCAGCGTCATGAGTGTCATGTACATGTCCATGCTGTAGATTGCGCCCAGCCAGGCCGGGCTGGCGGCATAGAGAATAGCGAGCAGCGCGGTCGGGGCGCGCCGGGCATGGGTGAGGGCACGCAGCACGCCGTAGGCGGAGAAAATTCCACCGAGAATGCTCAGGATGGCGGTGAGGTGCTGCACCGCAAAGACGGACAACGTTCCGGCACTCAGGCCATGCACGGCCAGGCCAAGCATCTGGTAGTAGGGAGCGAAGCAGCCGGGGAAGCTCGATCCATTGAATGCGTACTGACTCTGGCCAATCAAAGGAGGAAACAAGCCGACGCGGAACTGGTAGATGGCGTCGGCCATGACCATGGTATACCAGTGGGCATCACCTGCGCCGGTTGCCTGCGCGTTCAGCAACGGTTCGCCGAGCCACAGCCCCGTCAGGCCCAAGACCCAAAGCCATGCCACCTCAGCGGAGCGCGCACCGCGGACCCGCGTGGAGCAGCCATGCGCGGCCGAGCCCGCAAAGGCCAGGACGGCGAGCAAAGCCAAGCGCCCGGCCGGCTGGCCAAGCGGAGTGCCGGCGAGGGCAAGAAGCAGCGGGGTCAACGCGATGGCTGGTGCCGGAATCCAGCGCCACGGGCTGCTCCAACGCCGAGACAACCAGACCACCGTTCCGGAGGAGCCAGCGACCCAGGCATAGACCGGCACCGGCATTCCCGCGGGTTGAGTCAACCGGGCCCAAATCCAAACCGCGAGCAAGGTCACGAGAACTTCGCCGCCCCTCGGCCACAGTCTATTCCATCCGCGGCGCATCAGAGACGATACCACCAGCCATGCACCGCGATTGATCGTGAACTCCCAGGCGATCATCGTGCCCAAGGCCCAGCCCACGAAGGCCGGTAGGCGGTCCAATGGCATTGCGAAAAAAAGGTTCATCAACCCACTGCTCATCATCAGCCCGCTGGCGTGCGACTCGCTCCACCGGCGGAGATTGCAGGGTGGTGTGGCGCCGTGCGCCCGCCGGATTTCCGGCCAGCGCATCAACAACCAAGGGACCAGCGCAACCGGTATGGCATACCAATGCAGGCCGGCGGTATGGGCCGACATGCGCCAGCGGAGCACGGTGCAAAGCAACAGATATTCCGCGAAGGCATGGAGCGCGGCAATCCCGTGCAAACCTCCCGGGAGCTGGGCAATCCGGGAGAAAGCAAAAGAAGTTGCTGCGCGGGTACGTGGGGTAACGACCGGCAAGGGGGTAGGGTTTAAGCCCTACGAAGATACGGCAGCGCGCCTGCGGCAAGGCCGAATTATGAACGGCGCTCGAAACCTTCTGCACGGTCCAGGATGAACTTGGGCCGGGAGCGGACTTCCTCGTAGATCCGGCCAATATATTCGCCGAGAATCCCGATGCTGATGAGCTGCACGCCGCCGAGGAAGGATACCAGGATGACCATGGTGGGATTGCCCCACAGGATCTCCCAGCCCTTGATCTTGTAGAACAGATAAACGGCCATCAACAGGAACGAAAAGCCCGCGATGAGAAAGCCGAACAGCGTGGCA
>CAIYPG010000107.1 GCA_903928055.1 uncultured beta proteobacterium
AGTTTGCTCAGTGTTCCCACGTTGATCACTCCTGCACACCCCGTCGAAAAACCCAACAGGATAGGTGCATTGCGTGGCCCAGTTTTCAGCGTGAATTACCGCCTAAATGGCTCAGCTTTCAACGTGAATCAACAGGGCGTCTCCTTGACGATTTTTACCGGCGTGCGTGTCTTGGCGGTCTTGGCGTCGCGGGCAATTGCCAGCAGTCGCGGCAGGCCGGCAAATTTGTAGCCGCACAGCGCGTTGTCGGTCAGTTGGTCCATGATGACCCTGGCATCATCTTCGGCAAAGCCGATGCGCCTTAGCGCCTGCGAACCCATATCGTGGGCCTCGCTCGCACTCATGCGCACCGTGTCAGGTCCGTCCTCGTTCAGCCAGTCGGCCATGATGTCCCTTTACAAGGCGTTAATGGCGTCTATTACCGAACGCTCAAGAACGATTCCTTCCTTGCGGCGGCGCAACCGCTCGCGGTAGCCCCGCTCCGAAGGAATGCGTATTTCATCAGTGCCGTTCTGGCGCGGCATGGCCTTGATCTCCTCCACCATCTTCGCCATCTGGGCCGGGAACTGCCCGCCGGGTACAAGCAGCTCCGGTTTGATCGCTATGAAGAAAAAGCCGTAGTCCCTCACCTCGCCGCGTGACAGCGCCGCGCCGGCCAGCAGTCCCAGCGCCTGCACGGTAAAGGACAGTCCGTAGCCCTTGTGCCCTCCAAAGGGAATGACCCCGCCACCTTGCATTGCCGTCTTGGGGTCTCGCGTGGGTCTACCCTCCTTGTCGAAGGCAATGCCCTCGGGTAGTTGCTGCCCGAGTATGGAATGCAGGAGCAACTCGCCGCCCATGATGGAGGCTGTGCCCATGTCAAACACCACTGGTCCATTCGTCGAAGGAAAGCCGAAGGCCATGGGATTGGTTCCCAAAGCCGGCTTTTTCGCACCGGGTGAGAACACCTTGGGTTCGGCGCTGGCGGTATGTATGGCCACAAGTCCTGCTTTGACCATGTGCTCCACATAGTAGGCATTTCGGCCACTGTAATAGCTGTTGTTGACACCGACGATTGACAGGCCAGTGGCGCGTGACTTCTCGATGGCCAGCGACGCTCCGCGGTAAGCCGCGAGATAGCCCACGTTGTTGCCGCCGTCTAGTTGCGCCGAGACTGCGGTCTCGTGAACCACCTTGATCGGCTGCCTGGCCGAGCGCGTCTTCAGGTTGGTCGCAATGGCCACGATGCGCGGCAGACCGGCAAATTTGTAGCCGCACAGTGCGTTATCTACCAGCTGGTCGATGATGATCTGCGCCTCGTCATCGGCAAAACCAATACGCGCCAGCGCGGATTTACCCAAGTGGGTAGCCTCTTCCACCGACAGGCGCACGGTTTGCGGGCCATCCGGATCGAGCAGTTCAGGGGATATTTTTTCTTCGCGCAGCATCGTTAGCCCTTGTCCGGTCGGAACTGCAGCAGAGTAATCTTTTCGTTCACCTGCTCATAGGCGGCCTTCATGCGCATGCCAATTTTCACCTCCGCCAGGGGACAGTCGAGAATATTGGTTGTGAGGCGCGGCCCTTCGTCCAGCTCCACCTGGATGACGGCATAGGGAACGCGGCTTTCCATCCAGGGCATCCACGCCTTGTGGTACACGACGTAGTTGTGCAACACCCCCTTGCCGCTCATCGCGTCCCACTTGAAATCAAAGGAAAAGCAGTGCATGCAGGCCGGGCCGATGGGAAACCATGCCTTGCCGCAGGCATTGCAGCGCTGCAGCACCACCTTGTTTTCCTTGAGGCCGTTCCAGTAAGACATTTCCTCGGGATAGAGGAAGGGTAGGTAGCGGCCCGTGGCCTCGTCGATGGACATGATGGACTTCTGCACGTTCTATCTCCTGAATATGATGGATTCGCCGAGGAAGCAGCCGTACTGCGCGATCTCGGCATCCTTGACCTGGCGCTCGCCGCACTCATGGCGCAACTGGCGGATGGCCTCGATGAAAAGGTTCCATCCCACCACATGGCCCTCGGACAGCAGGCCGCCCGAAGTGTTGACGGGGATCTCGCCGCCGATCTCGATGCGTCCGTTCTTGATGAACTCCAGCGCCTCACCCGGCCCACAGAAGCCGAATCGCTCGAGCACGAACAGCACCAGTGGTGAGAAGGCATCGTAGGTCATGAGCAGATCGACGTCCTTGTGCGTGATGCCGGCCATCTCGTAGGCATACAGGTCCTTGGGCTGGGGCTTGTACTTGTAGACCTTCTGCTGGGCGACACCAAGACCGGGCAGCGACAGGTTGTGCAAATCAGGTCCGGCGTACACACCCTGCATGCCAGAGATGTACACCGGCGGCTTCTTCATGTCGCGCGCCCTTTCGGCTGAGGTCACGATGATGCAGGCACCCCCGTCGTTGTTCTGGCAGCAGTCGAACAAGCGCAGCGGCTCGCAGATCCAGCGCGAGTTCAGGTAGTCCTCCCGCGTCATGGGCGCCTTGCGCATGGCGATGGGATTGAGCCGTGCGTGCTTGCGCAGGGCCAAGGCGATGGGCGCCAGGTCGTCGCCGCAGCCGCCGTACATGTGGAAATAGCGTTGCGCCGCCAACGCCGCGCCGAGCACCGGCGAGACCGCGCCGTAGGCTGGGCTTTCACCGTGCGGGCCCAGTCCCTGGCGCCACGGCTCGGGATTCTCGTCCTTGCCGTAGGGCTTCTTCTGGCGGCCATGCACGATGGCAACCGTGTCGGCCATGCCCATGGCCACCGCCATCGACGCCAGTTGCAGCATAGGCGAGATAAAGCGGCCATGGCTCCAGCCCTGGAAGGAATAGCGCACGTTCAGCCCCACCGCCTCCAGGAATCGGTCGTAGTCCGAGCCGAAGGACAAGCAGATGATGCCGTCCACGTCGTCGCGCTTGAGGCCGCAGTCGTCCAGCGCCAGCTTGAAGGCTTCCGCCGCGTGCCCGAGGTACGACTGTCCGGATCCGTTGGAAATATTGAGCCCCACGCCGCACACCGCTGTCTTGTCGCGAAAGTCTTTTGCCAGTTGCGTCAACTGCCTCTCCTTTTCATCAATTCCAGCACCGGGGTTTCATTCCTGGATCTGGATGTTTGCATCCTTGATCAATTTCGCCAGGCGGGCCATCTCCGATTTCATGATGCCGCCAAGCTCCTCGGGGGCGCTGCCCACGATGTCCACACCGGCGTTGGCCAGCTTGTCTTTCGTGTCTGGTTCTTTCAAGAACTGAATTGATTCGCGATTCAGCCTGCCGATGATCGCTGCGGGCGTATTCGCCGGCGCGAACATCACATATCGTGCGCCGGCCTCGTATCCCGACAGGGTTTCGGCGACCGGTGGCACACCGGGAACCAGCGACGAGGGACGTGCGCTGGTAACCGCGATCACGCGGATCTTTCCGGCTTTGACGTGCGGTGCCGCGCTCGCCGCGGTGATGAAAGCAAGCTGCACCTGGCCGGCAAACAGGTCCGCCAGCTGCTGCGCGCCGCTCTTGTAGGGAACCCTGACTATATCGACGCCGGCCATGGCCTTGAACAGTTCGCCGCCCAAGTGGCCGGCGGTGCCGGTGCCCAGCGACCCGTCATTCAGCGAGCCGGGCCTGGCCTTGGCCACCGCGATGAGGTCCTTTACGGAAAAGATGGGCATGGACGGATGAACGGCAATGGCCAGCGGCAGGTTGCCAATCAAGGTAATAGGTGCTAGGTCCGTCAACGGATCATAAGGCGTCTTCTGCACCAACGGCGTAATCCACACCGTGCTGCCATAGACCAGGATGGTGTATCCGTCTGGCGGCGCCTTGGCGACGGTATCGACGGTGATGAGCCCGCTGGAACGGTTCTCGACGACAACGGCCTGCCCTAACCTCGGCGACAGGCCCGGTGCAACCATGCGCGCCACGTAATCGACACCGCTGCCGGCACCCGCCGTGATTATGCGCACCGGCCTGGAGGGATAGGACTGCGCTGCAGCATGCGTCCCGGCCAGCAGGGCGAGCGCGCCTGCGGCAGAGGCCAGGACCAGCGACACTGTCAATGCACGCATGGCGCCCTCCCCATTCCGCCTTACTCGCCGCCCTGGATGCCGGTGTCCTTGATCACCTTGCCGAGCCGGGACATTTCAGACCGCATGTTTTCGGCCAGTTCCTCCGGCGTGCTGCCATAGGTCTCCATGCCGGCCTTGAAGAAGACGTCCTTGGTCTCAGGTTTCTGCAGGTAGGCGACCGCCTCCTGGTTCAGGCGCTTCACGATCGTGGGCGACGTCTTGGCCGGCGCGAAAAAAACATAGTTGGCACCCGCGGTGTATCCGGGAACGGTCTCCGCCACGGTTGGGATTCCCGGTGTCAGCGCGGAAGGCTTCGCGCTGGTGACGCCAATCTCGCGCAGCTTGCCGGCCTTGACGTGAGGGCTGGCGCTACCTGAAGTCACGATGCCGAGTTGGGCCCGACCCGCCATAAGATCGGTCATCTGCTGAGCGCCGCTCTTGTAGGCAATGCGAACGATATTGACCCCGGTCATGACCTTGAACAATTCGGCTGCCAGGTGTGTGGAGGTGCCGTTGCCCAGCGATGCATCGTTCAGGACACCAGGCTTTTCCTTGGCATATGCAATCAATTCCTTCACCGTGTTGATCGGCATTGAAGGATGCACGACGATCACATGCGGCGACCCTCCGATGATGGTGATTGGTGCGAAATCGCGCACTGGGTCATACGGCGTTTCCTGCAGCAGCGGTGCAATCCAGACCGTGCTGCCGTAGGACAGAAGGGTGTAGCCATCAGGCGCCGACTTGGCCACGGCGTCCGCGGTAATCAGACCGCTGCTCCTGTTCTCCACGAAGAACTGTTGCTTGAACCGCTCCGTCAATCCGTTGGCCAGCAGCCGGGCCACGTAATCGGTGCCGCTACCGGCGCCCGCCGTGATGATCTTGACTGCCCTGACCGGGTACTCCTGTGCCATGGCCGCTGTACTGGCACAAAGCGAAGCGCCAAGCATGATGACGGATGTGAACGTAGAAGCGCGCACGTTGCCCCCTGTTTGCAATTGAATCGTTGTTCTTATGTCCCCTCGCCGTCGGGGATCGGTCCTAGCCCGCGCCGCGCTTGAGCCCGCCCTGTTCGGTCATCAAAGCCAAGACCTTTTCGTCGATGCCTGCCTGCGCTGCAACGGCCTGCGTGTGCTCGCCGATTTCCGGTGCCACACCGGGGACCTTGGGCTTGAGCCTGGAGAAACGTGCTGGAAAGGCCCGAACCTGGTGTGATTCACCGGACTTTCTCCCCGGTGCCGTCCTTACGATGTCCAAGGCCTGGGTCTGCGGATGCGCCAGCGTCTCTTTGGCGTCGATGTAGATCGCCGCATTGCCGCCATGCTTCTTTACAATGGCGGTGATCTGCTCCGCCGTATAGCGCTTGAAGGCCTTTTCATAATCTTCTCGGAACTCGTGCGTGTACAGGCCATGGCCTGTAGTCTTGCGCCCGCCCTTGTCACAACGCGGATCGTCCAGCGTGTGATCCAGCCCGACCTCTTTAATGAAGTTCACCCAGCCTGGCTTCCCTTCAGGACCCACCGAGCCGCCGAACTGCAGGTAGATGGGACGGTCGGCAGTTTTCCAGCCACGCTCGGGAGTGTGATTGGCACCTCCCACGCGCGGGCCTTCGTAAGCGTCCGGATCGGACTGCGCCGCGAGATGAATGCTCTTCATGGCCAGCAGTGAATTCACCAGTGAGATGTCCACGCGCTGACCCTTGTTGGTGCGATTGCGCGAATAGATCGCTGCAAGGATGCCTTGCAGCGCAAACAGGCCGCTGCCCAACGATCCGACATCAGCCCCCAGGCGGCAGGCCGGCTTGCCGTACGAGCCCAGGTAACGCGTGTAGCCCGACATGGCTTGGGAGGTGAGTTCGGAACCCTTCCGCCCAGCCAACGGCCCGCGCCGGCCCCAGGGCGAGATTACGCAGGTGATGAGACGTGAATTGGCAGGGAACAGCAAGTCGCCGCTCGCATCGATTCCGTAGGGAGACAGTTCCTCGGGCGTGCGGTCGGTAATCAGCACGTCGGCGGTACGCAGCAGCGCCTGCATCAGGGGTCTTGCCTCATCGGGCGAGGAGCCCAGCGCCACGGAGCGCTTGCCCCGGTTCAGGGCGTGGAAAGTAGTACTGCTGCCGTCGGACATGGCGGCTGCGGCGCCGCGGCTCCAGTCGCCTTCACCCTCCTCCAGTTTGATGACATCTGCGCCCAGTTCTGCAAGGTGCAGGCCGGCGGATGGACCGGCGATCCCGTCGGCGAACTCAATCACTCTCATTCCATTCAACATGCGCGTTCCTTTATGCCGAGACCGCGGACTTCGTGGTCCCTACGATTTTCCTGAGCTCGTCCATGACCTGCTGCGTGTGCTCGCCAGGTTGTGGCGTCTCGGTCACTGATCCGGGTGTACCCGAGAACTTCCAAGGCAGGCCGGCCACGGTCACCTCGCCCCATGCTCGGGTCTGCAGCCGGGTGATCATCTCGTTGGAGACGATCTGCTCGTGGAAGCGGAAGGTCTCGAAGTTATGCGCGATGCCAGCGGGCACCACATTGCGCTTGAACACGCGCAGCCACCAGATGGCCGGGCGCTCGCGGAACACCGGTTCCAGCAGTTCGTACAGTACGCGGCGGTTCTTCACACGCTCGCGATTGGTGGCAAAGCGCGCGTCGGAGTCCAGGTCAGGACACTGCACCGCCTCGCAGAAGCCACGCCACTCCGCGTCGCTGTGTGCGGTAACGAATATCTCGCGATCCATGGTCTCGAACGCGCGGTCTGGAGCGAACGCCGCCGATTCGCTCTGCATGGGATGCGCCACCTGCCCCGCCCCCAGCAGTTCTCCGATGCGCGTGCTCTGGATCTCCAGTGCCGCCTCCAGCATGGACACCTCCACCTTCTGCCCCTGGCCGGTACGGTCGCGATCCACCAGCGCCGCCAGGATGGATGAGGCAGCCACCGAAGCCGTGGTCAGATCGAGCAGTCCAGTGAAGCGGAATGCCTCCACCATGTCGCCGTGAGCACCATTGGCCGAGGCAAACCCTGAGAATGCCTGCATCACGGCATCGCCGCAGCCCTCCTTGGACAGCGGACCCGTCTCGCCGAAGCCGCAGATGGCGCAATAGACCAGCCTAGGATTGCGCTCCTTGAGATCGTCATAGCCGAATTTAAGGCGATCCATCACGCCGGCGCGAAAATTCTGCACCAGCACGTCGCAGGTGGAGGCCAGGTCCATGGCGTCGGCCAGGCCCTGCGGCGTCTTCAGGTCCAGGGTGATGTCCTTCTTGTTGACGTTCATGGCGACGAAGTTCGTGCCTATGCCGTTCTGCTGCGGCAGGTGCCAACGCACGCTGTCGCCGGCCGGTGGTTCCACCTTGATCACCTCAGCGCCGAGCATGCCCAGCAGAGCGGCGGTCCACGGTCCGGCCGCCATGATGCTCAGGTCTATGACCCTGACGCCGGCAAGCGGCCCCGAAATTGCAATTTCCGTCATGGGAAGTCCTTGAATGTTGTAGATTGTGCCAACCGACGCTGTTCGCATGGTAAGAATTCCCTTACCACCCGTCAAGTCTTTGGCATGTGGCACCATGCTGCACGACAGTAAAAAATCCGTGCATAAAGGGATGCAAAAAAGATTTAGTAGAATTGGATCTTGCAAGAAGCAGCCCAAATGAAAAAATCGCAAGAACCCGTCAGAACCAGCACCCGAATACTCAAGGCAGCCACCAAGGAATTCTGCGACAAAGGCTACGCCGGCGCACGCATGGAAGGCATCGCCAAGCGCGCGGGTGTGAGCAAGCAGCTGGTGCTGCATCACTTCAAGAGCAAGGAAAACCTCTATAACGAGGTGCACAACCTGCTGCGAAGTCCGGCCTTCCAGTCACTCGAGCTCGCGGACTACCTGTCCGTTTCGCCGAGCGACCTGCTCGCCGACCGGTTCATCCGGCGTAGCAAGAGTCTGGATTATCAGCGCTTTCTCACTTGGGAGGCTGCCGGCGTCAGGAACAAGCCGCTGCCCGGCGAGAGGGCCCGCAAGCAGAACGTCGATCTGCGCAGCCGGTCCATCAAGCTACTTCAATCCGCGGGACACCTGCCTGCGGACATGGATCACAGGATGATTCACCTCGCCGTGGTCGCGCTGGCCAGTTATCCACTATCTTTCACGGAGATCACGCGGCTCATTACAGGCCGCAGTTGCACTGACCCCAAGTTCCAGCAGGACTGGGTAAAGTTTCTTCGTCAGCTCGGCTTGTTCCTGTCTTCCAAGTCCGCACGAAAAATGGGCTAGTCTGTTTAGCGGGCCGCATCTAGTTGAACCGCGCGAAGGTTTCACCAAAAATCTCGTACCTCAAGAAATTTGCATTCTTGACGCCACGAACTCTTAGCCGCTTAGCGGTTCTTCTATTTCAATCTGCGGCCCTTCATAGGCACTGGCAAACGCCAATAGGGTAAGTTGGGCGATCTCTTCAACGCAGGATTCTGCATTTGAGATACGCTGTAAGTCCGAAGTTATTCTTCGAACTTAATGTTTGCATCACGCACTATTTTTCCCCAACGGGCAGTTTCTGCCTCGATGAACTTCTTGAATTGCTCAGGTGTGCTGCCCACAGAAATGCTCCCCTCGCTCGCAAACCGCTGCGAAATTTCGGGAATCTTGGCCACCCGAACGAAGGCTTCGTTTAGCTTTCTTATGATGGCTGACGGAGTGCCGGATGGCGCGGTGACACCAAGCCACGTCGACAAGTCATACCCGGGAGCTACTGTCTCATCAATGGTGGGCGTGTCAGGGAATAACTTCGATCGCTCAGAAGTCGTAACGGCCAAGAGGCGCAGTTTACCGGCCTTAACGAACCCGGCCGCTCCTTGCGGACTGGCCATGTATTCCTGCACGAGACCCGCCGTCAAATCGAGATATACCTGCGACGCCCCCTTGTAGTGGATATACGTCACTTTGGTGTTCGTGGCGGAATGCAGCCACTCTCCCGCCAGATGAATGATTCCGCCACTTCCAGGAGTGGCGTAATTGATCTTGCCTGGATTCTGCCTGGCATAGTTGATCAACTCCTTGATACTCGTAACCGGCAGCGCCGTATTGACAACTACCAGATACGGCTTTTTGCTCATCAACGAAATGGGAGAAAAGCTCTTCACTGTTGATTCACGTTGAAAGCTGAGCCATTTAGGCGGTAATTCACGCTGAAAACTGGGCCACGCAATGCACCTATCCTGTTGGGTTTTTCGACGGGGTGTGCAGGAGTGATCAACGTG
>CAIYPG010000108.1 GCA_903928055.1 uncultured beta proteobacterium
CACGTTGATCACTCCTGCACACCCCGTCGAAAAACCCAACAGGATAGGTGCATTGCGTGGCCCAGTTTTCAGCGTGAATTACCGCCTAAATGGCTCAGCTTTCAACGTGAATCAACAACCCGATCAACCGGATCGACGAATTACTGCCATGGGCCGTAGCCGACACGCTGCGAGTTGAACACCAGAAACGACTCGCTGCCTGAGTTACCGATCCGGCGTCAAGACGGTATTCGCCGGACGCTTACGTTAGCTCTACGTTAGAGCGCCGAGTTCCCCACAAAAAGTAGACCGCTGAATTTGCCTGCGCGGAAAGCCGGGGGCTGCGCATGCGCCGCCGTTGCGTGCGTCTACTTCAGGTTGCCCTTTCGGCACGCACCCGCTCGGCATGCAGTTCCCGGAACGTCTTCCCTGCCGGCGCAGGCATGAAACGCCCGCCGTTCTTCGCCTTCATCCATCCGGATGCAAAAGGGATCCACGCAATCATGCCCTCGCGATTGGCCAGCCCGCGCAGGGCGCGCGCGCCGATGCGCGAGGCGAATGCATACAGCGCCGGCCGTTGCGCCAGCCACGACCACGCGCGCAGGCCGGCACGCTCGCCCCACGGGCGCAGGCCGCGATCGACCTGCTTTTCGCGCAGCGTGCGCAGCAGGTCGGGCAGCGGAATCTTCACCGGGCATACCACCGAGCAGGCGCCGCACAGCGTGGCGGCCTGCGGCAGGTCGGTTGAATTCTCGATGCCGGTGAAGGCCGGCGTCAGCACCGAGCCCATCGGCCCCGGATACACCCAGCCATAGGCATGCCCGCCCACGGCCTGGTACACCGGGCAGTGGTTCATGCAGGCCCCGCAGCGGATGCAACGGAGCATGTCCTCCAGCTCGCCGCCGAGCAGGCTGCTGCGTCCGCCATCCACGAGCACGAACACCATGTGCTCCGGGCCCTCGGTGTCGTTTTCGCCACGTGGCCCGGTGAACAGGCTCACGTAATTGGATATCGCCTGCCCGGTGGCCGAGCGCGTCAGCACGCGCAGCAGCGTGGACACATCCTCCAGCGTCGGCACCACCTTCTCGATGCCGGTGACACAGACATGCACACGCGGCAGCGTCGTCACCATGCGGCCGTTGCCCTCGTTCGTGACGATCACGCCCGACCCGGTTTCGGCAATCAGGAAATTGCCGCCCGAGATGCCGAGGTCCGCGGACAGAAAATGTTTGCGCAGGATTTCGCGCGCCTCCTGCGTCATGGCCGGCGTGTCGGTCTTGCGCGGCGTGCCGTGATGGCTCTCGAACAGGTCTGAGACTTCGTCCTTGCTCTTGTGCACGGCCGGGGCAATGATGTGCGAGGGCGGCTCGCCCGCGAGCTGGATGATGTATTCGCCAAGGTCGGTTTCCACCGGCGTCACGCCGGCGGCGGCGAGCGCGTCGTTCAGCCCCGCCTCCTCCGACACCATGGACTTGGACTTGATCGCTTTGGTGAGGCCATGCTGACGGCAGACCTCAATGACGAGCCGGCTGGCTTCTTCCGCCGTCTCGGCGAACAGCACCGTTGCGCCGCGCTTCTCCGCTTCGCGCTGGAAGCGTTCGATCCATACATCCAGATTGGCGATTACGCGCTGGCGTATGGCCTGCGCCGCATCGCGCAGGCGCTCGAACTCGCCTGCACCATACGCCTCCACCGCCTTGGCCCGCATGGCCGGCAGCCCGGTCGTGCCGAAGCGGCGCAGGTTGTCCTGCAGCACGGCGTTGTCCAGTGCACTGGATGCGCGGGACTTGAAGTGGATGGATTGGGATTTCATGCCTGATCTACGAATTCCAGAACACAACAAGATCTGAAACCGTCATTCCCGCGCAGGCGGGAATCCAGGGACTTTTTGTTTGTACGACGCTGGATTCCCGCCTGCGCGGGAATGACAGCTTTGGGATTTGCAGTTTTCGCGGGAATGACAGCAGAGGGTCAGTCATCTTCAGTCCCCGCCAGCACTTCCGCCACATGCAGCACCTTCGTCTGCGTGTCGCCGCGCTTCCTCAGCCGCCCTTCGATGTTCAGCATGCAGCCCAGGTCGCCCAGCACCACCGTGCCTGCGCCGCACTCGGCAATGTTCGCGCACTTGCGCTCGGCAATCTGCGCCGACACATCGCCGAATTTCAGGGCGAAGGTGCCGCCGAAACCACAGCAGGTCTCGCTCTCCTTCATTTCCTTCAGGGTGAGCCCGGGCACCATGGCCAGCAATTCGCGCGGCTGCGCCTTGACGCCCAGTTCACGCAGGCCCGAGCAACTGTCGTGATAGGTGACCTCGCCTGCGAATTCGCCGGGCACCCTGTACACATGGGCGACATTCACCAGGAAGTCGGTCAGTTCGTAGGTTCGGGCGGCGAGCCGGCGCGCACGCTCGCGCAACCGCGGATCATCGTCGAACAACGCGGGATAGTGGACGCGCAGCATGCCGGCACAGGATCCGGAGGGCGCAACCACATACGGGCAGTCCTCGAATTCGTCCATGAGCTTTTCCGCCAGCGCACGCGCCGAGCGGCGATCACCGGAATTCCAGCCCGGCTGCCCGCAACAGGTCTGCGCTGCGGGGAGGACGACACTGCAACCCGCCGATTCCAGCAATTTGAGCGCGGCGAATCCGATGCCGGGACGCATCAGGTCAACAAGGCAGGTCACCAGCAGGCCGACACGCATCGCGTTTTCAGAGTTCCGGCAGGGTTCGGTTATGGGAACGAACGACAACAAGATTGCCTGAATCGAGCATAGCACAGCGTTTTTCATGCTTTGCCCTTCGACAAACAGGTGATCCGCAAGGGGCGCAGTGTAGAATTCAGCCACCTGTCCACCCGTCATCGAGCAGATTCCCCGTGGCCGAAATCGAGTCCAAGAATTCCATCCAGGTCATCGAGCGCATGATGGCGTTGTTCGATCAATTGTCCCTGCACCCTGAGGCCGTGGCGCTCAAGACACTGGCGCTGGGCAGCGGACTGCATCCCTCCACTGCGCATCGCATCCTCACCGCGATGGTCAATGCCGGCATGGTGGAGCGCGTGGACCAGGGCAGCTACCGCCTCGGAATACGACTCCTCGAACTGGGCAACCTTGTGAAGGCGCGCATCAGTGTGCGCGAGCACGCCCTGCCCTACATGCGCGAGCTGCACGGCGCGATCGGCGAGGCGGTGAACCTGTCGGTGCGGCGCGACGACGAGATCGTGTACATCGAGCGCACTTCGTCGGGCCGCGCCCTGATGCGCGTGGTGAACATCATCGGTGCGCGCGCACCGCTGCACATCACCGCGGTGGGCAAACTGTTCCTGCTGGAGGACGGCCCCGAGGGCCTGCGCGCCTATGCCGAGCGCACCCGCCTGCCGCAGCACACCCGCAACACGCTGGTGACGATCGCGGCACTGGAAAAAGACCTCGAAAAAATCCGTCGCCAGGGCTACGCCACGGACAATGAAGAAGCCGAGCTTGGCGTGCGCTGCATCGGCGCCGGCGTGCGCGATGACACCGGCGCGCTGGTGTCCGGCCTGTCGGTATCCGCACCCGCTGAGCGCCTGAAGACCGCGTGGGCGGGCCTCGTCAAGGAAACCGCGGAAAAAATCTCGCGCGCCATCGGCTATCGCGGCTGAACACGCGTCCGGGTACGTGCCGAGTACACGTCTCGGGCGCCGGGCCGATTCCGACGTCATATCCGGCGTCATATCCGGCGCCATAAGAACAGTTCTAACCGCCGTCCCAAAGTGGCGCGAGCCGGATGTTTGTGGGGCATGCGTTGCCTCACTCCCGCTTAACTGATACGTTCGGACTTCCTGGGAGGGAAACCGGACCGCGCGAGCGGCGGGTGGCCCATCTCCAATCGCCACCTTTGCACTGTCCGCTCCGTTCGCATGTCGCCCCCCTCCACCCTTGCCGCCGCGCCCGTCCAGGAGCCTGAAGTCCGGCTGGCCAGCAACCCTGCCGCGGGCGTGACGCTGTCGGGCGCCTGGGACATCCGTTCATTGCAGCATCGCGCGCGCTTCATGCAGGCTTCGCTGAAAGTGGCCGCGACCACGGTCGACGGCCCCTGGGACCTCTCCGGCGTACAGCGCCTGGATCACATCGGCGCGCTGCTGATCTGGCGCGCCTGGGGCAAGAAACGGCCTGCCGAGGTATCGCTGCAACCGGAGCATGAGGCGTTTTTCGAGCAGCTTGCCCGCAACGCCGAGGGCGTGGACGCGCCTGCCTACGACCCGGCCACGCTGCTGCGCAAGCTGGGCACCTACCTGCTGGTCTTCCTCGAACACCTCACCGGCATGCTCGTCCTGGTCGGCCAGACCGCCATCGACACCGCGCGCATGCTGCGCCGGCCGACGCTTGGCCCCTGGCGCGAAGTCTCGGCCTCGGTGTTCCGCACCGGCGCCCAGGCGCTGGGCATCACCGCGGGCGTGGGCTTCCTGATCGGCGTGGTGCTGTCCTACCTGTCTGCCGAACAGCTCAAGGCCTTCGGCGCGAATGCCTTCATCATCAACATCCTCGGCATCGGCGTGATCCGTGAGCTCGGCCCTGTCCTGTGTGCCGTGCTCGTCGCCGGACGCTCCGGTTCGGCGATCACCGCACAACTGGGCGTGATGCGCGTCACCGAGGAACTGGATGCGCTCTCGGTCATGGGCATACCCTACACCGTGCGCCTCGTGCTGCCCAAAGTGCTGGCCCTGGCCATCACCATGCCGCTCCTGATCCTGTGGACCACCAGCATCGCGCTGCTTGGCGGCGCCATGGCGGCGCAGGTCACCCTCGACATCAGCGTGATGCAGTTCATCACCGGCCTGCCCGCCGCCGTGCCCGGCGTGAACCTCGTGCTCGGCATCGGCAAGGGCGTGGTGTTCGGCGCCCTCATTGCGCTGGTGGCCTGCCATTTCGGGCTGCGCATCCAGCCGAACACCGAGAGCCTCGGCATCGGCACGACGAATTCGGTGGTGACCTCGATCACCTCGGTGATCATCGCCGATGCCATCTTCGCGATCATGTTCAACGATGTCGGCATCGTTTTAATGTAAGCCACGACGCAAGCCACGATCATGCTCACCGCCCCCGCCAACACCCCCATCATCGAAGTCGAAGGATTGTGGACGCAGTTCGGCAGCCATGTCGTGCACCGCGACCTCAACCTGCGCGTGGAATACGGCGAAATCATGTCGCTGGTCGGCGGCTCGGGCAGCGGCAAGACGACGCTGATGCGCCAGATGCTGGGGCTGGAGACGCCGGCTCAGGGCGGCATCAAGGTGTTCGGCATTCCGCTGCAGAACACGCCGCGCGAACTGGTGCACCGCATCCGCCGCCGCTGGGGCGTGCTGTTCCAGGAAGGCGCCCTGTACAGCGCGCTCACCGTGTTCGACAACATCGCGCTGCCGCTCCGGGAGCTGCGCGTGTTCGACGAGGACTACATCCACGACATGGTGATGCTCAAGCTCGACATGGTGGACATCGAGCGCCGCCATGCGTGGAAGAGCCCCTCGGACCTGTCCGGTGGCATGGTCAAGCGCATTGCGCTGGCGCGCGCGCTGGTGCTCGAGCCCGAGCTGATCTTCCTCGACGAGCCCACCGCCGGCCTCGACCCTGACCGCAGCGAATCCTTCGTCAACCTGATCCGCGAACTGCACAAGAAACTGGGGCTCACGGTCGTGATGGTGTCGCATGACCTCGACACCATCGTGTCGCTGTCGCACCGCATCGCGGTGCTCGCCGAACAGCGTGTGCTGGTGCATGGGCCGCTGGCCGACGTGGTGAAGGTGGAACACCCCTTCGTGCGCAACTTCTTCCTCGGCGAGCGCGGCCTGCGCGCGTTGTCGGCCCTGCCAACCGAGGTGCCGCAGTCATGAAAAAGCCAATCCACTCAATACCGTCATTCCCGCTCATTCTCGAAAATGCGCGGGAATCCAGCTTTTCGTTTGAACAACCATGGATTCCCGCCTGCGCGGGAATGACAGCTCTCTAATTCAAGCCTGGACCCAAGGAACCCTCCCATGGAAAACCGCTCCCACGCCCTCGCCGCCGGACTGTTCGTCGTGCTGCTTGGCGCCGCCCTTGCCGCGATCAGCGTCTGGTTCGGCAAGGACGACGGCAAGAAGCTCGCGCCCTACGTCATCCTCACCAGCGCCGATGTCTCCGGCCTGAAAAGCGAAGCGCCGGTGCGCTATCGCGGCGTTGATGTCGGGCGCGTGCAGACCATACGCCTCCAGCCCGAAGGCCACGGCCTGATCGAAATCCGCGTCGGCATCGACCCGGCCACGCCGGTCACCGCCGCCACCTACGCACAACTCGGCTACCTTGGCGTCACCGGCATGACCTTCATCTCGCTGCAGGACAAGTCCTCCGGCACCGGCGCACCGGTCGCCACATCGGCCGACAAACCCGCTGTCATCGCCATGAAGCCCTCGCTGATGGATTCGGGCGAGAACCTGCTCGGCTCGGTGGGCGAACTGGTGGATCGCGCCAGCAGCCTGCTGAACGACGAGAACCGCGGCCGCGCCGCGAAGCTGCTGGCCAATGCCGAGCAGGCCACCGGGCGCATGACCGAACTGGCCGAGCGGCTGGAGCCCGCTGCCAGGCAATTGCCGGCGCTGGTCACCGATGCGCGCGGCATGCTGGTCGCCGTGAAGGGTGCCGCCAGCCGGGTGGACGAAGTCGAGAGTTCCTGGAATGCACTGGCGCTCAAGTTCGAGACGCGTCTCGACACGCTCACCACCGTGGCCGCGAACGCCGAGGACGTCGGCGCGGCCGCCCGCTCCATACAGGAAGACACCGTCCCGCGCCTCAATTCGCTGGTGGACGGGCTCAACCGGCAGACACGTTCACTCGACCGCGTCATCCAGACGCTCAGCGAGCAGCCGCAAAGCCTGGTGTTCGGCAACGCGCCGCCGCGGGCCGGGCCGGGAGAACCGGGTTATCAGGGGAGCAACAAATGAAAGCGCCATTGAAGATCACCATCGCATTCACGCTGGCTGCGCTGCTGCTCGCGGGCTGCTCGGTCGTGCAACCGACGCGCGCCCCTGAGGCCTCCTATGACTTCGGCCCCCCGCCGGCCGCGATCGCCGGCGCAAAGCTGGACAAGACGGTGGTGCTGTACGACGCGACCGCCCCGGTCTGGCTGGACGTGCCGCACCTGCATTACCGCCTGTCGCAATCGGCGCCCGCCCAGCCGCGCAACTACGCCAACAGCAATTGGGTGATGTCGCCGGTGGCGCTGTTCACGCTGCGCCTGAAGGGCCGCCTCGCCGACGCCGGCAAAGGCGTGTTTTCACCTGGCGATGGCGTGCGGGCCGACCTTGCACTGCGCGTTGAAGTCGAGGAATTCACCCAGGTGTTCGACAGCCCGACTGCATCACGCGGCCAGGTACGCGTGCGGGCCTCGCTGTCCGGCGGACGTGACGCACCGGTGCAGAAGACCTTCAGCGTCGACCGCCCCGCTGCAACGGCCGATGCCGATGGCGGCGCGAAAGCATTGATCGCGGCTTCGGATGAAGCGATCAGGCAGATCGTGGAATGGATGGCCGCTTCCGGGAAGGGCCGCTGAAGCTGCGGGATCAGGAAGATATCCTGATTATAATTTTTTCCCAGATTCTCTTAAAATAACGTAATAAATCTGAAAACGACAACAATCGTTTCCGGATTTACAGGGCCGCCACCTCGACCTTGCGGCCCCACAGCCGTGAAATCACCAGGCTGGCCTGCGCCAGGTCGCCGCTGCTGACAAAGCGGTCTTCGCCGGCGCGTGCCGGCTCCGCCCCCGCTTCAGGAACATCAGCCGCACCACCCGCTGCGCCGACACGGCGCACCAGTTCGCGCGCCACCGCGCCGGAGGGGTCGATGATCGTGACCTCACCGCCCACCACTGCACGGATCGCATCGTGCAGGAAGGCATAGTGCGAGCAGCCCAGCACCAGCGTATCTGCGCCACGCGCCATCAGCGGTGACAGGTATTCGTTCAGCAGCGCCCGCGTCGCCGCATTGTCGAGTTCCGCGCGTTCCACCTGCTCCACCAGCCCCGGACAGGCCTGCAACAGAATCCGCGCCGCGCTGCCGTACTCATTGCACAGGCGTGCCACACTGGGACTGGCCAGCGTCTGGCTGGTGGCCAGCACGCCCACCACGCCGGAGCGCGTAATGCCCACCGCCGGCTTGATCGCCGGCTCCATCGCCACCACCGGCACCGGGCACCAGGAACGCAATTCCTCCACCGCCACCACCGTGGCCGTATTACAGGCAATCACGATCGCCTTCACGCCCTGCCCGACCAGATATTCCGCCACGGCCTTCGAGCGGTCATGGATGTAGTCCGACGGCCGATCGCCGTAAGGCGCATGCCCCGAGTCCGCGACGTAGAGCAGATCTTCCGAAGGCATCGCCCGGCGGATCTCGCGGAGAACGGACAGCCCGCCGACGCCGGAGTCGAAGACGCCGATGGGGGTGGTGGGTAAATTGATCACAGACATTTACGAATTGTTAGGCATCATGAATCACTGACAGATGGCCAATTTCGATGGATGGGTTGAGTTACTCAGTCATGACCGATGCGTAAAACCCGCATTAGCACCGGAGTGCGATGATGCCCGGTATTCGCATGGAACAATATGCCTTGAAACGTGATTCTCTTTCCAACGTACGCGCCCAAATTGACACCATCCGTCGAAACAAGCGTGACTTTCACCTGATTCTTTTCTTCATCTTCATAGCTGCTCGGATTTGCGCTCACACAAATTGGCTGAACCAAAACCAGGATCGCTTGCGTTTCACGAGAATCAGTATTGGGATTTTCACCATAGTTGGGTGGCCCATAAAAGGTTTGCAAGATGACCTCTCCAGTCAATGTGACCGGATCACCCGAATAGTGCAGGCATTGCGCGGCCCTCGACAAAAGTGGCATGGCGCATAGCGTCGTAACGACGAAGGCAAGAAGAAGCTTCATCGAGACGTCCAGTCCCAATAGCAGCGGCAATTTAAAACCGCCCCCACCCTAGCCCTCCCCCGCTTCGCAAGGGAGGGGATTTTCTCTCCCCTTCGGTGACGCCGAGAAGCGCAGCGGTCTGAGGGGCTGTCGGCGAGGACTGTCTGAGCCGCGAGCGAAGCGAAGACGGCGAGTTCCGCAGCCGCCTCAGATCGCGAGCATCGCAGGGTAGTCTTGGCGCGCAAGCGCCAGGACCGGCACCGTAGGGTCGCCTTTCTTTGGTGACTTTCTTTGGCGAAGCAAGAAAAGTAACTCGGCGAAGCCGAAATACAAGGCAGGAGAGAAGCAAAGTCACTGGATTCCCGCCTGCGCGGGAATGACGATATGGTTTGCTTTGGGTTGTGCAGGAGTAGCAACTTGGTATCGGTGAGTTAAGCCACCGTAAACAAATTCACACTCATCCACCGTGCATCATCCGCCCACGCATGCTGCAGCGTGTATCCAGCCTCAACCGCCAGCCGCTCAAACGCCGCCTGCGCAAACTGGCTGCAGATGCCGGTGAGCATCACCTCACCTGCTTCAAAAGCGTAACGCTGGCCATCCACGTGCACGAACTGCTCGCATTCACTCTCGAGATAGAAGCCGGTGCAGCCGAGTTTTTCGTTATGCACGGCAACGTGGCGGAAGCGTTCGGCCTGGAAATCGCCACCCATTTCGCGGTTGATGCGCTGCAGGAGGTTACGGTTCAGGCGCGCCGCAAAGCCCTGTGCGTCATTGCCCGCCGCCTCGAGCGGTCGTCGGCCCTTCTGCAATCCGATGCCCGCGATCAGCACGCCACCCCGGCCCGCGATCTGTGCGGCCTGGCGCAGCACGTCCGACAGGCCGTCGGCAGTGTGGCAACCGGCGGCAGCGGCAGACATGAAAATGACTTTCCGCGGGAAAGACACGCCCTGAAACACCGGCAGAACCAGGTTCTGCCTGGGCTCGGCCAGCATGCCGGCAATGTGCAATTTCGGATGGGCGCTGCTCAGGCGGTCGGCAGTGGCCTGCGCGGACAACAGATCCATGCCCAGGTCAAAATAAAGCGCAGGCCTGAGCGCTTCGATCAGTGCACCGCTGGTGATGCCCGCCGGCGGGCCGACCTCGACCAGCAGCGGATTGGCGCCAGTGGCAGCCAGAATCTCCTGCGAATGACGCACCAGCAATGCGCTCTCGGTGCGGGCCAGATGGTATTCGGGGGCAGCACACAGCGACTCGTAGGCAAGCAACCCCGGGCCGTCAAAGCGCCATGCGCCGGGAATCATCTTGCGCGGCGCGGCGAGCCCGGCCTTCACATCGGCAGCGAAGCCCGCGCCAGCCTCAAGGAAGGAGTAGAAGCGCACCACGCCGGACTGCGGCGCGTCCTCATCCGCCGGACGCGGCGCCGATGCTGCCTGGGACAGGGAAAACAGGCGGGACACCCCGGTGGGCCCGCTAGGAACTCAGGAGGCCGGCTTGCGCGCGACCACGCGCACCGAGACGCGCGCTGAGACATTGCGGCTGCCGTTGCGCCTGATGGCATTGTGCGCAGCCTTGACCGGCGCCTTGCGCACATTGCTGCGCACCGGTGCCGGCGCCACATAGCCTGCGGCCACTTCCAGCCACCTGCGCACCCTCACCGCATCGGCGGTGCGGGTGTATTTGCCCCACGAATCGAGCAGCACGATCACCACGGTGCGGCCGGCGAGCGCGGCCTGCATCACGATGCAGCGACCGGCTTCGTTGATGTAACCGGTCTTCGACAAGCCGATGTCCCAGTCGCGGTTGCCGACCAGTGCGTTCGTGTTGCGGAAGGCCATGACGCGCTTGCCGACGGTCATCGACAGTCCGGAGGTGGTGGAATATTCGCTGATCTTGGCGTAGCGGTGCGCGGCGCTCACCAGCTTGGCAAGGTCTTCGGCGGTGGACACGTTCGTGCTCGACAGGCCGGTGGGGTCTGCGTAATGCGTGCCCTGCAGGCCGAGCAGTCGCGCCTTGAGGTTCATCGCCTGGACGAAGGCTTCACGCCCGCGGGGGTTGTAGCGCGACAGCGAGGCCGCGGCGCGGTTCTCCGAGGCCATGAGCGCAAGCCGCAGCATCTCGTCGCGCGTCAGCGTCACGCCCACGGCGAGGCGCGAGGACGAGCCGCGCAGGAAATCCACATCATCGTTCGTGACCGTGATCTTTTCTTCCGGATCAAGGTTCGCATCAAGGACGACCATCGCGGTCATCAGCTTGGTGATGGAAGCGATCGGATGGACCAGGCCGGCGTTCTTGCCGTAGAGCACTTCGCCGGTCTGCTCATCGAGCACCAGCGCGGCGCTGGACTTCAGGTTGAGGACGGGCTCGGCGGCCGCGGAAACCGGGATGAAGGCGGGTTGCAACAGCACCACGGCGAGCATTGTCAGGAGGGTTTTGAGGCGGCGATGCATGCGTGTCGTTGCCGACGCAGCTGCCGGTACTGCAAAGAACGTTGGGGTCACGCCGACTTCTCCCTGATCCGATTGCCCGAAAGTGTAGCGACCAGACCCGGGTTTGACAAGAAAATTAATGACATACGAGCATTATTTGATGCCCATTCGCGGAAGCTTTCACGCAGCTGTCATCTCCGGACTCGCCTGGACGGCAGCCCCGACACCGTCTTCGCCGGCCTCTTCCTGCTGCTGCAGGGCCCACATCTGGGCGTAAGCGCCTCCTGCAGCAAGCAGTTCGCGGTGGGAACCGCGCTCAATGATGCGCCCGCCATCCATGACCAGGATCTGGTCGGCGTCCATGATCGTGGACAGGCGATGGGCGATGACCAGGGTGGTACGCCCCTGGGCGATCTGCTCCAGCTCGGCCTGGATGGCCTGCTCGGTCTTGGAGTCGAGCGCCGAGGTGGCCTCGTCGAAGATCAGGATGGACGGATTCTTCAGGATGGCGCGGGCAATCGCCACGCGCTGCTTTTCTCCGCCCGAGAGCTTCAGGCCGCGCTCGCCGACGCGCGCCTCGTACTTGTCCGGCAGTGTTTCGACGAAATCATGGATGTGCGCGGCGCGCGCCGCTTCGATCACCTCGTCGCGCGAGGCATCCGGCCGGCCGTAGAGGATGTTGTAGTAGATCGTGTTGTTGAAGAGCACCGTGTCCTGCGGAACGATGCCGATGGCGGCGCGCAAGGAGCCCTGCTTCAGGTCGCGCAGATCGATGCCATCGATGGCGATCCTGCCGTTGCCGACATCGTAGAAGCGGTACAGCAGGCGCGCCAGCGTGGACTTGCCCGAACCCGAATGCCCGACGACCGCGACCTTGCTGCCGGCCGGCATGTCGAAGGACACGTCGAACAGGATCTGGCGATTCGGGTCATAGCTGAAATCGACATGTTCGAACGCAATCGCCTTCGCTCCCGCGCCTTTGCCAACCGAAAGTGCCACGGCATTCGGCCGGTCCTCGACTTCGCGGTGCTCGCCGAGCAGCCGGAACATGCGGTGAATATCCGCCAGGGATTGCTTGATTTCGCGATACACCATGCCCAGGAAGTTGAGCGGGATGTAGAGCTGGATCAGGAGCGCATTCACCAGCACCAGGTCGCCCAGCGTCAGCGTCTTCGCGGCCACGCCACCCGCAGCGAGGATCATCAGCAACGTAACCGCGACGGCGATGATCAGGCTCTGGCCGATGTTCAGCACCCCGAGTGACATTTCCGAGCGCACCGCGGCCGCCTCGAAACGCTGCAGCGCCTCGTCATAGCGCTTCGCCTCGAACTCCTCGTTGTTGAAATACTTCACCGTCTCGTAATTCAGCAGGCTGTCGATGGCGCGGGTGTTGGCACGGGAATCAAGCTCGTTCGTGCGCCGGCGGTGGTCGGTGCGCCATTCAGTCACGCCCACGGTAAAGCCGATGTAGAGGACGACCGCAGAGAATGTCACCGCCGGGAAACGCCAGTCGAAGCGCTGGATCAGAATCACTGCGACCAGCGCGAACTCCAGCACCACCGGGATGATGGAAAACAGCATGTAGGACAGCAGCGTGGACACGCCGCGCGTGCCGCGTTCGATGTCGCGCGACATGCCGCCGGTCTGGCGATCAAGGTGGAAGCGGAGCGACAGGCTGTGCAGGTGGCGGAACACCGAAAGCGCAATGCGCCTTGCCGCGCGCTGCGTGACCCGGACGAACACCACGTCACGCAGTTCGCCGAACAGTGTGGTGGAGAATCGCAGCGCGCCGTAGGCGGCGAGCAGCGCCAGCGGCACCGCGAGCACTGCGGCAGTCGCATCCAGCGAGTCAATGACGTGCTTGAGCACGAGCGGCACGCTGACATTTGCCAGCTTGGCCGCAACCAGCAGGGTCAGCGCGAGGATCACGCGACTGCGGAACTCCCACAGGTGCGGCAGCAGCGAAAGCGCGGCGCGCCATTCATTGCGGCGACTTTGCGGGGTGGAAGCGGGAGTGGGGGAAATTGCGCGACGGTGATCGTGGGCCATTGCCCATCTTACTGCAATTCGCGTCGGCAAATTCCTTACGGGGCAAGGGGTTAAGTCACCTCACGCGATCGTTGCAGAGGTGCCCTTCGGACGGGAAAGGGGTATAAAGCAAATATCGCGTTACTTGCTGCTTGCACGCAGGAAATAGCTGATTAGCCAATTCGGAAAGACCCTGGATTCCCGCTTTCGCGGGAATGACGATTCGAGGTGCCTGCTTTTGGTTGTCATTCCCGCGAAAGCGGGAATCCAGCGGCGTAGCCGCCAACGGAATAACAATAAGCTGCAACCGTCGGAAGACAAGAAATAAGGAGACCCCGACATGACTGTCTTCATCATCGCTTCCATTGCCGCCGCCATCGCCCTGGGCGCCCTGCGTGCCACGGGCTGGATGTGGACCGTGGCCATTGCGGCCTTCCTCGCCATCCTCACCCTGCACAGTGGATATGCCATCGCCTGGATTGTGGTGGACGTCGTCGTGGCTGCTATCGCATTCGTCCTCAACGTCGCACCGCTGCGCCGCGCGGTGGTCAGCAATCCGCTGCTCGGCTGGTACCGGCGCATCCTGCCGGCCATGTCGCAGACCGAACGAGATGCGATCGATGCCGGCACGGTGTGGTGGGATGGGGAACTCTTCTCCGGTGCGCCCGACTGGGACAAGCTGCTCGCCTATCCCGAACCGAAACTCACACCGGAGGAACAGGCCTTCCTCGACAACGAGACCGAGGAACTGTGCCGCATCAGCAATGACTGGGAGACCACCCATATCCACCACGACCTGCCGCCGCACGTGTGGCAGTTCATCAAGGACAAGGGCTTCCTCGGCATGATCATCCCCAGGGAATACGGCGGCAAGCAGTTCTCCGCCTACATGCATTCACAGGTAATCGCGAAACTGGCCACGCGCTGCAGCGCCGCGGCGGTATCAGTGATGGTGCCCAATTCGCTCGGACCGGCGGAACTCCTGCTGCATTACGGCACCGAAGAACAGAAGGCCCATTACCTGCCGCGCCTTGCCAAAGGCCTGGAGATCCCCTGCTTCGGCCTCACCAATCCGAATGCCGGGTCCGATGCCGCGGCGATTCCCGATGTCGGCGTCGTGTGCAAGGGCATCTGGGACGGCCGCGAAGTGCTCGGCATGCGCGTCACCTGGGAGAAGCGCTACATCACGCTCGGCCCCATCGCCTCGCTGCTGGGCCTCGCCTTCCGGCTGCGCGACCCTGATCATCTGCTCGGAAATGAAGACGACCTTGGCATCACCTGCGCGCTGGTGCCGACGCAAACGCCGGGCGTCAACATCGGCCGACGCCACAATCCGATGAACGCGGTATTCCAGAACGGCCCGAACTGGGGCACGGATGTATTCATGCCGCTTGAATGGATCATCGGCGGCCCGAAGATGGCCGGCCAGGGCTGGCGCATGCTGATGGAGTGCCTCGCCGCGGGCCGCTCGATCTCGTTGCCCTCGTCCGCCGTCGGTTACACGAAACTCGCCGCACGCGCGGTGGGCGCTTATGCGCGCGTGCGCAGCCAGTTCAAGACACCGATCGGCAGGTTCGAAGGCGTGGAGGAAGCGCTGGCGCGCATTGGCGGCAACCTCTATGTGATGGACGCAGCGCGCAAGATGACTGCGGGTGCCGTTGATCTTGGCGAGAAGCCCTCTGTCGTTTCCGGCATCGCGAAATACCACCTCACCGAACGCGGACGTAGCGTGGTGAACGACTCCATGGACATCCTCGGCGGCAAGGGCATCTGCCTCGGGCCGAACAATTTCATGGGCCGCGCCTACCAGGAACTGCCGGTGGCGATCACCGTAGAAGGCGCGAACATCCTGACACGCAGCCTGATCATCTTCGGCCAGGGCGCAATCCGCTGCCATCCCTATGTGCTCGCGGAAATGCGCGCCACGCAGGACCAGGAATCCGCGCGTGCTTCGACAACCTTCGACGTGGCATTGTGGGGCCATGTGCGTTTCGCCATCGCAAACAAGACCCGCGCCTGGCTGATGGGCCTCACCGGCGCGCTGTTTGCCTCGGCGCCGTCGGGTTCGGCGCTGGAGGTACGCCGCCATTACCGCGACCTCACGCGCTTCTCCGCTGCATTCGCGTTCGTGTCGGATGTGTCGATGCTGGTGCTGGGCGGCTCGCTCAAGCGCCGCGAAAAACTTTCGGCGCGCCTTGGCGACATCCTCTCCAACCTCTATCTCGCCTCGTGCGTGCTGAAGCGCTACGAAGACGACGGGCGGCAGCGCGAGGACCTGGTCTTCGTCAACTGGGCCATGGCCGATGCCTTGTATCGCATGCAGACGGCCTTCGACGGCGTGCTGTCGAATTACCCCAGCAGCTTCGTTGCCTGGGGACTGCGCCTGGTGGTGTTCCCGCTGGGCATGCGCTTCGACCCGCCTTCGGACCATGTCGGGCACCAGATCGCGCAGGCACTGATCACGCCCTCGGCGCAACGTGACCGCCTCACCGCCGGCATGCATATTCCGGCCGACGCCGCAGAGCCGATTGCCGTGCTGGAAGCAGCGCTCGCCGCCACCGTAAAGGCCGAAGCAATCGAGGCGAAGATCCGCACGGCGCAGAAGGCCGGCCATCTGAAAGCGGCCACCCCTGCTGCGCTGGTCGAAGCTGCATTGGCCGCAGGCCTGATCAACGCAGAAGAACACGCCCATCTGGAACTCACCGCGAAATTGCGTGCCGAAGTGGTGCGCGTGGACCACTTTCCGCAGGACCTGGGACATTCGGAAACAATGAAGCCAGTGAGTCCGCAACGCGCAGCGGCCTGAGAACCACGCTGTACGGAACAACCGCATCGGGACAGCCACATGTACAAAGACATCTACATCATCGACGGACTGCGCACGCCCTTCCTGAAATCGCGCAACCGCCCCGGGCCGTTCTCGGCGAGCGACATGGCCACTGCTGCAGGCAAAGCACTGCTCGCCCGCCAGCCGTTCGCGGGCAGTGAACTCGACGAAGTCATCCTCGGCTGCGCCGCGCCCTCGGTGGACGAAGTCAACATCGGCCGCGTCGCCGCACTCCGCATGGGCTGCGGCCTGGCGGTACCCGGCTGGACGGTGATGCGCAATTGCGCCTCGGGCATGCAGTCCATGGATTCGGCCACGGCAAACCTCCTTTCAGGACGCGGCCACCTCATCCTGGCCGGCGGCGTGGATGCGCTGTCGCGCGCGCCGCTCCTCTACGACGAGCGAATGGTGAACTGGTTCTCCGACTTCGCCGCTGCGCGCTCGCTGCCGCAGCGCCTTGCGACATTTGCGAAGCTGCCCTTCGGCTCGCTGCTCTCGCCCATCATCGGCATCATGCGCGGCCTCACCGACCCGGTATGCGGCCTGCTGATGGGCCAGACCGCGGAGAACGTGGCTTGTCGCTTCGGCATCACGCGCCGACAGATGGACGAGTACGCCGCGCGCAGCCACCAGCGCGTGATCCGCTCGCAGAAAAACGGCTGGCTGAACACGGCGCACGACGGCCTCGCCGCCGAAATCACGCCCATCTATGACGCGAAGGGCACGCTTTACCAGGCCGACGATGGCGTGCGCGAGGACTCCACTGCCGACAACCTCGCGAAGCTCCGCCCCTTCTTTGACCGCAAGTACGGCAATGTCACCGCCGGCAACTCCTCGCAGATCACCGATGGCGCGGTATGGACCATCCTCGCCGATGGAGAAGCGGTGCAGCGCCACAACCTGAAGCCGATCGGCCGCATCCTCGATGTGCAGTGGGCCGGTCTCGATCCGGCGGAAATGGGCCTGGGACCGGTACACGCCGCCACCCCGATCCTGAAACGCCACGGCCTCGGGCTGAACGACCTGGATGCCTGGGAAATCAACGAAGCCTTCGCCGCGCAGGTGCTGGGCTGCGTCGAGGCCTGGAAGAGCGAACAGTACTGCCGCGATAGGCTCGGCCTGGATGGCGCCATGGGCGAAATCGACATGGAAAAACTCAACATCGACGGCGGCGCGATCGCGCTGGGCCATCCGGTGGGCGCCTCCGGCACGCGCATCGTGCTGCACCTGTTGCATGTGCTCAAGCGCACGGGCGGGCGGCGCGGCATGGCCGCGATCTGCATCGGTGGCGGCCTGGGCGGCGCGATGCTGGTGGAGGCACTGTGATGCTGAAAACCAACGTCAAGAGCTGGATTCCCGCTCATTTTCGTAACAGCACGGGAATGACGGCTTTAAGCACTTGGGTTTAGTTTGTCATTCCCGTGAAAGCGGGAATCCACAAAAATGTCCAAACAGCCATGTGTTTACATTCTGGCAAGCAAACGAAAAGGTACCTTGTATGTAGGCGTGACCAGCAATCTGATCAAGAGAGTATGGGAACACAAGAACGATCTGGCTGAAGGATTCACGAAAAAGTATGAGACTCATATGCTGGTCTATTACGAATTGCACAACGATATGACGGCAGCGATTCAGCGCGAGAAACAGATAAAGAAATGGGAACGATCCTGGAAGATCAGGATCATTGAGGAAATGAATCCGGATTGGCATGACTTGTACGACAGCCTTGTTTAATTCTGGAAAGACTGGATTCCCGCCTTCGCGGGAATGACAGTTTGAAATGCGGGGGTTCAGCCTGTCATCCCCGCGAAGGCGGGGAGAATGACAGTTTGAAATGCGGGGGTTTAGCCTGTCATCCCCGCGAAGGCGGGGATGAATGACAGTTTGAAATGCAGGGGTTTAGCCTGTCATCCCCGCGAAGGCGGGGAGAATGACAGTTTGAAATGCGGGGGTTCAGCCTGTCATCCCCGCGAAGGCGGG
>CAIYPG010000109.1 GCA_903928055.1 uncultured beta proteobacterium
AGGATCGCGGTTGAGCTGGCGTGGCGGGTGCCTAGCGAGCCGCCGGTGCCATGTGCCAAGGCGATGTCACAGTTCTTGACCTGCACCTTGGGGTGCGCCTCGCCACGCAACTGGCGCACCGCCTCGATGATCTTGGTGATGCCGCCGCGGTTGACCGGGTGGTTGTTGCACATGCCACCGCCGTCGGTGTTGAAGGGCAGCTTGCCCACGCCGGAGATCAGGTTGCCGTCAGAGACGAACTTGCCGCCCTCGCCCTTCTTGCAGAAGCCCAGATCCTCGATCTGCTCGACCACGGTGATCGTGAAGCTGTCGTAGATGGAGGCGTACTTGATGTCCGAGGGCTTCACGCCGGCTTCGGCGAAGGCAATCGGGCCGGAACGCACTGCGCCGGTGTAGGTCAGGTCGATCTTGCCGCCCATCTGGCCCTTGGGCGATTCGCCGTGGCCAATCAGCTTGACCTTGGGCTTCTTCAGTTGCCGGGCGATCTCGGGGGCCACCACAAGCACCGCGCCCCCCGAATCGGTAACCACGCAGCAGTCCATGCGGTGCAGCGGATCGGCGATCATGGGTGAATTCACCACATCTTCCACCGTCACAACCTTTTTCAGGAAGGCATTCGGATTGTGCTGTGCATGGTGCGATGCCGCCACCTTGACCCAGGCCAGCTGCTCGCTGGTGGTGCCGTACTGGTGCATGTGGCGCTTGGCTGCCATGGCGTACAGGTTGACCGTCACCGGTCCAAAGGGGTTCTCGAAAGGCGCATCGGGACCACCGCGGTCGCGCACCGCCGTGCCGCGCCGGCCGAAGCCGCCGCAGGTGATCAGAATCACCTTGGCCTTGCCTGCGGCGATTGCTTCCGCCGCATGACCGACGTGGTACACGTAGGACGATCCGCCCACGTCAGTGGAGTCCAGTCGATTGACCGTCAGACCGAGATAGTCGGGCATGCTGAGCGAACCCAGGCCCGGGACATCGCCTGAGCAGAAGTAGCCATCCACGTCCTTGAACGAGAGTCCGGCGTCCTCCAGTGCGCCCTTGGCGCACTCGGCGTGCAGCTGGGACACGGACATATTGTCGATCTTGCGCAGGGGATGTTCGAATATCCCCCCGATGTAGGCCTTGCCTTTGATGCTCATGTTGCGATGCCCTCCTTAGAAATCGGGACGCCACGTCCGTCGGATGAACTCCGGATGCCGGAGCGAAACACTCAAACACCAGACATGGCCGAATGCACTGCCGACCACCGGTGACAGCGGCCATGGAATCGAATTTGCCAATCTGGAAAAATGCAGGCTGTTCGGAGCGCGGGCCCCTTTTTATTTACACCCTGCCTCCCGGCCCCCTGCCGGAAAACTGGCTTCATTATCGCGGATTTGAAAAAAAAAATCTGTTTGGTATTCCACCGGATACAGTTTTCCGGATTCACGGAAAATCATTGCCGCGAAACGCCTTTCCTGTTCGCAATGACCATTCGAATATGCGCGGTCTGGGATACCATTGCTTAAAACAACAATCCGGAGGGGCAGAACATGCGGGCAGTCTTGTGCAGGCGTTACGGACCACCCGATTCGCTGGTTTTGGAGGACATGCCCTCGCCGAAACCGGGCAGAGGGGAAGTTGTCATCAGCATGCGCGCAGTCGGTGTTTCACAGGCCAATGTGCTGATCGTTGCCGACAACCATCCCAACAAGCGGGCGCTGCCCTTCATTCCCGGTGGCGAAGCGGCGGGCCTCATCAAGGAGATCGGTGAGGGCGTAACCGCCTTCAAGCCCGGCGATGCCGTCATCGGTGCTGGAAAGGATGGCGGTTGCGCCGAGGAAGTCCTGGCCTCCGTGGATCGCTTGTATCTCCTCCCCGAAGGAATGGATTTCACGCAGATCGTCGGCGCTGGCAGCTACGCAACCAGCCTGCACGCCCTGCGCGACGTTGCCCGGGTCAAACCCGGAGAAACCGTACTCATTCTCGGTGCGGCAGGCGGCGTGGGCCTGGCCGCGGTGGACCTGGCCAAGCAAATGGGGGCGCGCGTCATTGCCTGCGCCTCCTCCCCGGAAAAACTCGACCTGTGCAGGCAGTACGGCGCGGATGAACTCATCAACTACGACGGCGAGGATCTGCGCGGAGCAATCAAGAAGGCCGGTGGCGACAAGGGCCTTGATGTCGTCATCGACCCTGTCGGCGGAAAGTATGCAGATCCGGCAGTGCGCGGGATGGGCTGGGGCGGTCGTTACGTGATCATCGGCTTTGCCGGCGGCTTCGTTCCCGACCTGCCGCTCAACCTCCCACTGCTGAAGGGCTGCGCCGTCATGGGGATGTCGCTTCATCGCCTGGCACAGCACGACCCTCAGGCGGCAAAGGCCCTGCGCGCGGATGTAATCCGACTGCTGGCCGAAGGAAAGATCAGGCCGCACATCTGCGCCACCTATCCGCTGGAGCACACCGCCGACGCCATGAACGATCTGCGCCTGCGCAAGGTGCTCGGCAAGGTCGTCGTCGTTGCGGGCGGCGCCTGACAGGCACCCTCCGTTAACCTTCAACTGCATCAATCCCTTTTCACGGAATCCACCATGCGTGCAGTGCTTTGCAAAGAATTCGGACCACCAACCAGCGCGGACCGCGTCACCATTGAAGACATTCCGGCCCCGGTTCCCAAGCCGGACGAGGTCGTCGTTTCGGTCAAGGCTGCGGGCATCTCCTTTCCGGATGTGCTCCTGCTGCAGAACAAGTACCAGTACACCCCCGCCCTGCCCTTTACGCCGGGCAGCGAACTGTCCGGCATCGTCAAGTCGGTAGGCATGGAGGTGAAGGGATACAAGCCGGGCGACGCCGTCATCGGCAAGAACAAGGGCTGCTGCGCGGAGGAAGTGGCCGTGCCTGCCTCCAAGCTGTGGCACCTGCCGGCCGGCGTCGATTTCAATGCCGCCGCGGGATTCAGCGGCAATTACGCGACCAGCTACTACGCTCTGCGCCAGCGGGCCAACCTGCAACCGGGCGAAACCCTGCTCGTACTGGGCGCATCCGGCGGAGTCGGGCTCGCCGCGGTGGACCTCGGGCGGATGATGGGCGCCCGGGTCATTGCCTGCGCATCTACCGCCGCGAAGCTCGCGGCATGCAAACAGGCCGGCGCCGATGAACTGATCAATTATGAAATCGAGGACATCCATGTGCGGGCAATGGAGCTGACCGGTGGCAAAGGCGTGGATGTCATCTACGACCCTGTCGGCGACCGTTTTGCCGAACCTGCAGCACGCAGCATGGGCTGGAACGGCCGTTACCTGATCGTCGGCTTTGCGGCAGGTGCAATCCCAAAAATCTCCTTCATGCTGCCGTTCGAGAAGCGCTGCGCACTGATGGGCGTCTGGTCCGGCGGATACACACAGCGCTTTCCACGCGAGTCCTATGACAACATCACCGAATTGGTCGCCATGCTGGCCGTCGGGAAAATCAGGCCCCATATCTCCGGCATCTATCCGCTGGAGAACATCAGCGAAGCGTTCCGTGCACTGGCAAACCGTGAGGTCATCGGCAAAGTGGTTATTACGACCGGGAAATAGAAAAACCGCGAAATGCCGGCCCTATGTGCGGCAGCCGACAAACACCGCAAATGTAAGCAGATGTAATGAGCGCACCCGGCAGCAACGCCGTGTTACCACTGCATCACCCGGCCGCAGCCTGAATCGGCGATAGTCTGGGCAGCCTTCGGCAGGAAGGATCGTTGATGAACTATCATGGCCCGGAACACGCTTCCTGATCGATACCTCGACACAATCCCTGAAAATCCGCTCCTGATTCCTCACCCAATGCCCCTACGCAGAGCCAACGCAAAAACCGCCACCCCGAGCCGTACAAGTTGTGCTTCCGTGATTGCGCTCGCGCTGCTTGCCGGGACGACAACGGCAGCGCGGGCCTTCGACAGCGAAGATCCGTTATCCGTCCGTCTGCTTGCCCCGCCGTCCCAGCTTGGAAGCTATGCCGCGGGCGGGGATTTGCAGGCCTGCAAGACGGCGCAGCCCGGCGCCACACCGCTTTCGCTGGCACAGGTCGTCGATCAGACACTTTGCAACAACCCGCAAACGCGCGCCGCCTGGGCCAGTGCCCGCGCGCAGGCCGCACAGGTTGGCGTGGCACGCGGCGCTTATCTGCCTTCGCTCAATGCCAGCCTGTCGGGAGGACGCACCCGCAGCGAAAATTCGGCGGGCACGGTATCCAGCTTCAACCAGGCTTCCGCCGGACTGTCGGCGAGCTACCTGCTGTTCGATTTCGGCGCACGCGACGCTGCATTGCAGGCGGCACTGGAATCACTCACCGCATCCAATTACACACTGGACGCAACGCTGCAGCGCGTATTCCTCTCGGCAGTCCAGGCCTACTTCAATCTTTTTGCGGCACGCGCCGCCACCGATGCGGCGCGGGTCGCAGAACGCTCCGGCGAAGAAAGCCTGAAAGCCGCCACGGCACGAAACCAGGCCGGCACGGCAACGCCCGCAGACCGGCTGCAGGCGCAGACTGCATACTCGCAGGCCGTGCTCAACCGGATCCAGGCCGAGGGCAATGCCCGCAGCGCCGAAGGCGTGCTGGCCAATACCATGGGGCTGGATGCGAGCCGGCCGTTGCAACTGGTGCTTGCCGATACGAGCGTGCCGGACCAGCGCTTTGACAGCGATCTGGATGCCATGATCGTCGAGGCGCGCAAGCAGAGACCCGATCTTGCGGCCGCAGAAGCGCAGGTACGCGCCGCCCAGGCCAACGTGGACGCCGTACGAGCCGCAGGCCGCCCCACCATTTCGCTTACCGCAAACATGAACGCGGCAGACACCAGCATTGCCAATCCCACGAACAGCCAGGCGATCGGACTCACCATGTCCATTCCGCTGTTCTCGGGCTTCTCGCCAACCTACCGCACCGAGGCTGCTCGCGCACAAATGGAGAACCAGCAGGCACAGCGCGACACCCTTGCCCTGCAGGTGGCCCTCGACGTATGGCAGGCACATGCAACGCTGTTGACCAGCACCCAGGCCGTGCGCACCAGCACCGATCTGGTGGCAAGCGCCACCGAGTCCGAGCGCCTCGCGTCCGGCAGATACCGCGCCGGCGTTGGCAGCATTCTGGACGTGCTGACTGCACAATCGGCCCTGGCCAGCGCACGGCAGCAGAACATACAGGCCATCTACAACTGGCACATTGGCAAAGCATCGCTTGCCCGCGCCATGGGGCAGCTTGATGCCGCCGCACTGACCGGCTATCGCGCAGCGCCCTGAAGACAGCCCGGTTCCGCCGATATTTTCCAATTCAATCACCATCGCCACCTGCCATCCAACATCGAAGGCCGCCATGAATTTCAAACGCCTGGTATTCAACAAGATCACGCTCGGGCTGCTGCTCATTGCGCTGGCGGCAGGAGCCTATGGGTGGTGGCAATCGCGCACCGCCGAGGTCAAGTACCGGACGGTCGAGGCCAAAATGGCGGACATCACACAATCGGTATCTGCCAACGGCACCCTGAAGCCGGTGGTACTGGTCAATGTCGGCACCCAGGTATCGGGCACGGTCGAGAAGTTGTATGTGGATTTCAACGACAAGGTCAAACAGGGCCAGGTGCTGCTGGAGCTTGATCCCGCGGTGCTCAATGCACAGGTGCAGCAGACCCAGGCCAATCTTGCCAGCGCACGGGCCTCGCTCGATCTGGCCGTTGCCAACGAACAACGCGCCCAAACCCTGTTCAAACAGGACTACATCGCCCGACAGGATCTGGATACGGCCGTACAGGCATCGCGCTCTGCACGTGCCCAGGTGGACCAGATCAATGCGCAACTGGTACGTGACCGGACCAATCTTGGCTACACCATCATCCGCTCACCGGTATCGGGCGTGGTCGTTTCCCGTGCAGTGGACCTCGGGCAGACAGTGGCGGCCAGTTTCTCCACCCCCACGTTGTTCCAGATCGCCCAGGACCTGCGACAGATGCAGATCGACACCGCCTTCGCCGAGGCGGACATCGGCAGCATCAAGCCCGGCCAGCCGGTGCAATTCACCGTGGATGCCTTTCCCAACCGCAACTTCACCGCTGCGGTAAAACAGGTTCGTTTGAACGCCACCACTGCGCAAAACGTCGTGACCTACAACGTCGTGGTCGCGGTGGACAATGCGGACTCCATCCTGCTGCCCAGCATGACTGCCTATGTCGGCGTTGTGACCGCCCAGCGCAGCAATGTGCTGACGGTGCCAAACGCGGCATTGCGCTTCCGCCCGGCGGGCACGCCGGCACCGGGTCAGGCCCAGGGACAGGGCGCAACAAAAAACGATCGCACCGCAAAAGGCACTGGGGTCCCGGGAGCAGCCGATACCTCCGGTTCCGCGGAAGGCGCAGGGAATGGGGAAGAGAATCAGGCGGCGCCGAGGCAGCGCCGGCAAGCAACAGGTGGCGACGCAACGCCAGCCGCCGGCGACACCGCAGACAATGCAAGTGGCTCCACGGAGAAGGATGCCAGACGCCGCCGCACCGCGAAGGGTGGTGAAGCAACCACCGATGAAAGCGGGAAAGGCGAGAGTGGCACCAGTACGGCCAATGCGGGAAGCGGACGCCGGGCTCAGGGCCAGGGCGGCGGCCAATCGGGCCCGACGCGCGGCGTCGTCTATGTACTGGATGCCAGTAACCAATTGCGCCGGATACCGCTCCGCCTCGGCATTTCAGATGGTCGCTCCACCGAAGTGGTAGGTGGAGAGATCAAGGCCGGGGAGCAAATCGTGACGGGCATCGAAGACACGTCGACCCCCGGCAGCTCGTCCGCCCAGGGCACCTTCCGGATGAGATTGTTCTGATCCCATGCCTGACCAGTCCCTCATCCAGGTCGAACATCTCTACAAGGAGTACTACACCGACGCCGGTTCGGTGCCAGTGCTAAAGGATGTCAACCTTGAAATACGCAAGGGTGAATTTGTCGCCATCATGGGTCCATCGGGTTCGGGAAAATCGACCTTCATGAACATCCTCGGCTGCCTGGACCTGCCCACTGCCGGCCGCTACGTGCTGGATGGCCGGGACGTGGGCACGCTGCAAAAGGACGCGCTGGCGGGCCTCAGGAATGAAGTCATCGGCTTCGTTTTCCAGGGCTTCAACCTGCTGCCCCGCGCCAATCTGGTGGACAACGTCGCTTTGCCCCTGGTCTATGCCGGTGTAGACAAGGAGGAACGACGCCGGCGCAGTGAAGAACTGCTGGCCAAGGTCGGATTGGCCACACATGGACACCACGCGCCGAACCAGATTTCCGGCGGCCAGCAACAGCGCGTGGCCATCGCGCGTGCACTGATCAACAAACCCCGCCTGATCCTTGCCGACGAACCGACCGGCAACCTGGATACCAGCACCAGTGAGGAGATCATGAAACTGCTGTCGGATCTCAATCAACATGACGGCATCACCATCGTGCTGGTCACCCATGAGCCGGACATCGCCGCGCACGCCGGGCGGATGGTTCAGTTCGTGGACGGCAAGGTCACGCACGACGGCGCCATCACTCACGGGGGCATTGAAGGAGTGCAGGCATGATCAGCGCCATGGTCAGCGAAGCCTGGCGCGCCATGAGCGCCAATCGCATGCGCGCCTTTCTCACCATGCTGGGCATGATGATCGGCGTGGCCGCGGTGATCATGATGCTTGCGGTCGGTCGCGGCACCCAGTATGCGGTGGAGCAGTCCATCGCAGCCATGGGCAGCAATCTTTTCATCGTGCTCGCCGGCTCGCAAACGACCACGGGGGTACGCATCGGCACGGGCAATGCGCCGACCCTCGTCGCCGCGGATGCCGACGCCATTGCCGAGTTGCCGGAAGTGGCCGGCGTTGCGCCCATCTCGCCCGGATCGGCACAGGTCGTCTATGGTTCCAACAACTGGGGCACCATCGCCACCGGCACCACGGCCAGTTATATTGATGTCGGCAACTGGAAGGTCGAGGAAGGCGAAATGTTCTCGGACGCCGACGTGCGTTCGGCATCGCGCGTCGTGGTGCTGGGCCAGACCGTGGTGAAAAACCTGTTTGGCGATGAGTCTCCCGTCGGCAAGACGGTGCGCATATCTCAAAGCCCGTTCACGGTAATCGGAACGCTTGCCAGCAAGGGGCAGAGCCTGGATGGCCGCGACCAGGACGACACCGTGTTCATTCCCCTCGTCACGGCGCAACGCAAGGTGTTCGGCAACAACTTTCGCGGCGCGGTGCGCTTCATCATGGTCAAAGCCACCTCCGCCCAGGCGATGCCGGCCGCTGAGGAGGCGATGACCAGCCTGTTGCGCCAGCGCCACCGCCTGACGGACCGCAGGCCGGACGACTTCACGATCCGCAACCTTACCGCCGCCGCCAATACCGCAGCGGCAACCACCAAGGCCATGTCTCTGATGCTGGGTGCCATCGCTTCGGTTTCGCTGCTGGTGGGTGGCATCGGCATCATGAACATCATGCTGGTTTCGGTCACCGAACGCACGCGGGAAATCGGCATCCGTATCGCCATCGGCGCGCGCGAACGCGACATCCGCCTGCAGTTCCTTCTGGAGGCGATCTTCCTGTCGCTGATCGGCAGCGTGGTCGGCGTAGCCATGGGCGTGGGCGCGGCGGCCATCGCCAATGCGGTGGCCAACCTGACCGTGGTGGTCACGGTGGGCTCGATACTGCTGGCGTTTTTTGTTGCAGCGGCAGTGGGAATCTTTTTCGGGTACTACCCGGCAAACAAGGCCGCGCAACTGAAGCCCATCGACGCATTGAGGTATCAGTAGTCAAACCTGCGTATCGAGCTCTGCGCCGACGGCGGCGCTTCGCGCCTCACTGAAATTGATTGCCACCAGCCGTGCGCACGCCAACGCGCCAGTTTGCAATCAGACCGTCTTTGCAAGCGCAGAATCTGGAAAATACAGCTCGACGCAAGCCCCTTTCCCGGAGTTGGGACCCAGCGAAAGGCGCCCGCCATAGCGCTCGGCGATTTCGCGTACGATCGCCAGGCCCAGGCCAGCACCACCCTGCGGCGCGGAATCGGAGCGGTAAAAGCGCTGAAACACCTGATCGCGATCAGCCTTTGAAAATCCCGGCCCGTTGTCGCTGATCGACACCACGATCTCGTCCGCACTCCTTCGAGTGGCGATAGTCACCCTCCCCCCTTCCCGACCATAGCGCAAGGCGTTGTCAACCAGATTCCCCAGCATTTCAAAAAACAGGGTGTCGCTGCCTTTTACCCATAAGTCTTCGCCATCACCCTCATAGCCCAAATCCATGCGTCGCCGGTCGGCAATCGGCAGATAGCGTTCGATGACCAGTTTGGCCACCTCCGCCAGATTGACCACTGAGACCGGGGCGGACGGATCGGTGGCCTCCGTCTTGGCGAGCACCAGCAACTGCTCTATCAGGTGGGCAGCTTTCGCGGCGCTTACCTCGATGTCATCCAGGCTGGCCCTGATCTCGTCAGGCGAGGAAGCCTGCTTCGCCAGTTGCGCCTGAAGGCTCAGTCCAGCCAGGGGCGTGCGCAACTGGTGTGCGGCATTGGCAATGAAATGACTTTGCGACTCGACCACCGACGATACCCGTGCCATCAGGCGATTGATCGCCTCGATCAGCCCGCGCACTTCCTGCGGCGCATGCATGGGATTGAGAGGCTTGAGGTCCACGCTGGTGCGTTGCGCTGCCTCTGTTTCGAGCAATTTGAGTGGCGCCAGCACTGTGTTGACGCCATGCCGCACCAGTCCGACGGCAACGGCAATCATGACTCCCATGAACAAAATGGTTGCCAACAGAATGCTGCGCGCGGCCTGATCGCGCTTGATGGTCGTCTCCCCGATCTCCACCAATACCGGAATATCGGTCGACTCGGTCAACTGGCGCATGTACGCGACGCGCATGCGCCGTCCGCCGCTGTCGTAGTTCCGGTACAACACCTGGCCATTGGACATGATTTCAATGGGCACCTCGCCCAGATCACCGTTTCCCGACGCCACATCCATGCTGCGCAAGTCAGTGATCCGGTAGCGCACGATATCCCCTTCATCGGCGAGCAGCCAAGCCAGCGCCTCCTCGGGAATGGTCACCTTTATGCGGCCATCATGCGCACTGACCTGTGACCCCAGACTCACCACTTCATCAGCCAGGGCACGGTCATAGGCAAGATTGGCATAACTGGCACCCAGAATGTACGCGGCAATCGTGCCGATGACTCCGATGCTGGCAAGAACGAGGGCCAGGCGCCGGCTCAGACTGGTTCTCAACGAGATGGAAGGGCTATCCATGCTCAGCCCTCCCTTTCGGTGCTGACCAGACGGTATCCGAGGCCCCGAACCGTACGGATTTCAACTGTGGCATGGACCAGCTTGCGGCGCAGCCGGTGAATGTACACCTCCACCATGTTGTCCCCGGCAGCCACACCTTCGTCGTCGCCCAGGGCGATGGCCATGGCGTTTTTCGCCACAACACGGCCGGGACTCTTGATCATGGCCTCGAGCAAGGCCACCTCATGCCGCGACAACTCCAGGACTTCACCATCGACGCTGGCTTCGCGCAGGTCCCAGGACCACTGCAACCGGCCAAGCAGAAAATTGACTCCCTGGCCGCGACGCAACAGGGCGCGCACTCGGGCTTCGAATTCGGAGAGCTCGAAAGGCTTGGTCATGTAGTCGTCGGCGCCGCTATCAAGCCCCCGCACCCGGTCCAGCATGCGATCGCGGGCACTCAGGATCAGCACCGGCAATCCGCCGCGGCGGCGGCGCAAACGCTCCAGCACTTCGATGCCGTCCATGAGGGGAAGACCGAGATCGAGTATCAGCAGATCAAATTTCTCCGAACTGAGCAGCGTATCGGCATGCGAGCCGGTGCTGGCGATCACCGTCTGGTGCCCGGCCTTGCCGAGCACGGCCAGAAGCCCGCGCTGCAAGGTCTCATCGTCTTCCGCCAGAAGAATTCTCACTTACTCCGCCTTTCAGGTTCGATTCAGGTTCCGCGCATAGGATGCGGGCAATTGTTTCCGACCGTAGCCTTTCATGCAAGCACGCCATCGTTCCGCCATCTGCACACTCACATCAGATCCGCGCAATTCCCGCAACAAGCAATGGTCTTTCATTGTGACGTTCTCGGCTACCGCCGCCTTTGCGCTGGCGGCGGGACTGCTGACGACACAGGCCACCATTGCGGCTGAGCCAGCCCCCAATGGTGACGCGTCTTCGTGGACCGGAACTGCCGGTGCGGGACCCGCCCTTGTGCCCCGCTACGCTGGCGGGAAATCAATGCAGACGTGGCTGATTCCCATGCTGTCGATCAACTACAAGGAAACCTTCTACGTGGAAATGGGGCGCGTCGGCGTAAACCTGGCAGCCAGCAATGACAAAAAGCTGGCTCTGGGGCTTGCCGTCGAGCCGCGCTGGGGCCACGCTGCCAGCGACGGCCCGTTGCTGGCGGGCACGCGCAATCGCAAAAGCAGCCTGGAGGGAGGCCCCACTGTCGACTGGGAAAGTCCCCTTGCAGATTTCAACCTTTCCTATTTCGGTGATATCAGCGGTGCCGGCCGTGGCAGGTCACTTCGAATCGGAGCGAGCCGGGAATTCAAGCTGTCGGAACGACTGCAATTGGGCGCCAACCTGGGCCTGGATCGCGTCAACGCGAAAACAGTCAACTATTACTTCGGCGTCGACACCACCGAAGCAACGCTGTCGCGCCCCTCCTATGCAGGCAAGGCAGGCACAGATGTCACGTTTGGATTTGACGGCGGGTACGCGCTTGACCGGGGTCACTCCATCGTTTTCGGCGCCAACATTACGCGCCTCAACAGCAGCGCCGCGGACAGCCCCATCGTCGAGACGCGGCAGGTTAAATGGGGCTGGATAGGGTATGCGTGGACGCTCTGAACCACATAACCCTGCCGGCAATTACCGCCTTTAATTATCCAAAAGACAAATACCCGTGATCGAACGTCCTTCAGTGCTCATCGATTTCGATGGCACCGTAACGCAGAACGACAGCGTTGATGCCATATTGGAAGCGTTTGCCCTGCCCGAATGGCGGACCGTGGAAGCGTCATGGATCGCCGGGACGATAGGTTCACGGGAATGCATGCGGCAACAGGCAGGCCTGATCCGGGCCTGGCCTCATGAACTGAACGCATTCATCGACAACATCGCGATTGACCCCGCCTTCAGGAAACTTCTGCAAACATGTGCCGATGAGAATGCCGCGTATGCAATCGTCTCCGATGGCTACGACGTCACGATCAGGCGCGTCTTGGGCCGCCTGGGTGTGGACTGTCCGGTGGTATGCGGACGGCTGGAGCATGTGCGGGAGGACAACTGGCGCTTCAGCGCCCCCTACTCCGATCCGGAGTGTCGTTCAGGAGCAGGCACCTGCAAATGCATGGAAGCGATGGGAGGCAACAGCATCCTGATCGGCGACGGCCGTTCGGACTTCTGTGTCGCCGGGACCGCCAGCTTCGTGTTCGCCAAGGGCGCATTGGCACAGCACTGCCGTGATTCCGGAATTCCGCATCTGGAGTTCCATACCTTGCACGACATACTGACGCCGCTGCGTGCCACGTTGCGCAGGATGACTGCCAACACCTACCAGAAAGTGGCATGAACATGGACATCAAAAAGCAGCCGTATTCCAGCGCCGACTTCGACGCGATGAACGAGGAGGAGATGCTGGCGCTGGAGGCCCGCCATTGTTCGCATGGCGACACGGTGCATTACGTCAAGCAGCCCAAGATTTTCGAACGCTGCGAGGGCTCGTACATGTATGACGCCCATGGCCGCACCTATCTCGATCTGCAGATGTGGTATTCCGCCGTCAACTTCGGCTATGCCAACCCGCGCCTCAATGATGCCGTTAAGCGGCAACTTGATCGCCTGCCCCAGGTGGCCAGCCAGTATCTGCACCGCGAAAAGATCGAATTGGCCACGCGCATTTCCCAGGCAAACGAGGATCGCTTCGGCATGCCCGGACGCGTGCATTTCAACGTCGGTGGCAGCCAGGCAGTGGAAGACTCGCTGAAACTTGTGCGCAACGCCAGCAATGGCAAGAGCCTGATGTTTGCCTTCGAAGGGGGCTATCACGGCAGGACGCTTGGCGCCTCTGCGATCACCTCTTCGTACCGTTATCGCCGTCGTTACGGGCATTTTTCCGAACGCGCCCAGTTCGTGCCGTTTCCGTATTGCTTTCGCTGCCCCTACGGAAAGAAGCGCGAGGACTGCGGGTTGTACTGCGTCGAGCAGTTCGCCAGACTCTTTGATACCGAGTACTACGGGGTATGGGATGCCAAGGCGGGCGAATCGGAATACGCCGCTTTTTACGTTGAGGCGATACAGGGCACCGGGGGATACGTCGTGCCTCCGCCAGGTTATTTCGAGCGCCTAAAGGAAGTCCTGGAGGCGCGAAAAATCCTGCTGGTGGACGATGAGATACAAATGGGTTTTTACCGGGCCGGCAAGTTGTGGGCAATCGAGAACTTCAACGTCAAGCCCGACATCATCGTCTTTGGCAAGGCAATGACCAACGGCCTGAACCCCCTGTCCGGACTCTGGGCACGCGAGGAACTGATCAACCCCGAGCAGTTCCCGCCCGGATCAACCCACTCCACCTTCAATGCCAACCCACTGGGCACCGCCGTGTCGCTGGAAACCATGAAACTCATGGAAGAGATTGATTACGAGGCACTGACCCGGGAGAAGGGCGCCTATTTGCTCACGGGATTGCGCGACCTCAAGCGCCGGCACAGGGTCATCGGCGACGTCGATGGCATGGGCATGGCATTGCGCGTGGAGATTTGCGGCGATGATGGATTCACCCCAAACAAGGCCCTGGTCGACCTCATGGTTGATGAGGCGCTGGAAGCGAATCTTGAAGCGCGAGGCCGCAAATACGGCCTGATTCTCGACATTGGCGGCTACTACAAGAATGTGATCACGCTCGCCCCATCGCTGGACATCAGTTATGAGGAAATGGACCTGGCACTGGAACTGCTCGATCAACTGCTGATACGGGTCACCCGACGCTAACGTCTGAATTCTCCGGGTACCGCATGGACGTGCAGACTTTCGTCATTGATCTCGATGGCAGCGTTGTCTCTCAACCCTTCATCAAGGCACTGGCTGGAAATGAACCGCTCGTCATCCCCGCCCGCGACCTGGGGCCGGCACTGCGCCTGGTGTCAAACAAGGACTCCCTGGGCATCCTGCGGCAGCGACTTCAAACCGCCATGGGGCCGGTGCAACAGGGCCGGCTTGAGGTGGTCTTCTACGGCTCGGGCGATTTTCACCATCTGTGCACCTGCCTGCTCGAACGGCACGACGAGCCGCTCACGATCATCCACATCGACAATCATCCGGACTGGGTGACTTTTCCGCCTACGCTCAATTGCGGCTCCTGGGTCAACCATGCGCTGAAACGCCGGAACGTCATGCAGGTGGTCACGCTCGGCCCTGCAGGAACCGATCTGCATTGGCCCGAACTCAAGTCGGGAAACCTGCAGGCGGTGAGGGACGGACGCCTGAAGATCGTTCCCTGGCGACCGACCAGATCCACCGTGATGCGCCGATATGGCGATACCGCATCCTGGCGCCAGGTCGGATCAAGACTCGAATGGTTTGAGAAAGGCCACCTGCCCTGCGCACAAATGGCCCAGGAGGTGGTGGGCAGTGTAACCACGGATGCCGTTTACATCACCATCGACAAGGACGCGCTCGTCACCGCGGAGGCCCAGACCAACTGGGACCAGGGCCGCATGACGCTGGCGGACATCAATCCCCTGCTGAATCAGCTCGCTCTGCGCAAACGCATCGTCGGCATTGACATCTGCGGGGATTATTCGATACCGGAATTCCGGGACATGTTCCGTCGCCTTATCTCTTTCTTCGACCGTGACGAGGTCCAGCCCGGCGACGAGGGCAGGACGGCCAATTCAGCCACCAACGCCGAACTGTTAACAATGATTTCAGCACTGCCTTCCCGGGGTTGCAACACGCCAGAGCCATGAAGGACTATTCAATTTACCTCCGCGGCGGCGATACCGGTGTCCTGCTGATACACGGCCTCGGCGGCACCCCTGCCGAATTGAGCAAACTGGCCAAAGCCCTGCACGCAGCCGGACATACGGTGCTGTCCTGTCAACTCGCCGGACATTGCGGAACCGAGGATGACTTGCTGGCCACCGGATGGCGCGATTGGCGCACGAGCGTCGAAGCGGCCCTGACACGTCTTGAGGAGCACTGCAGCGCGGTGGCAGCGGGCGGTCTGTCCATGGGCGCGCTGCTGGCACTCGATCTGGCCGCCCGGCACCCACAGCGTGTCAAAGGCACACTGTTGTTCGGCCCGACATTTTTCTACGATGGATGGTCCATTCCCTGGTACAGCTTTCTGCTGAAATTGGTGGTCTGGCTGCCCTGGGGACGCAACTACCGGTTCCCGGAACAGCATCCGTACAGCGTCAAGGATCCGCGGACACGCGCTGCCATCGAAAACCTCATGTCCCGGCGCGCAAGCGACGCAGTGGGCCTGACCCATACCCCGGGGCGTTCGGTGCGGGAACTCTGGCGGCTCGCCTCGGCATTGAAGCCAAGTCTGCCGTCCATTCGCACACCGGCCCTGCTGGTGCATGCCCGGGAAGACGACATTGCGAGCCTGAAAAACGCATTTTATGTTCAACGCCGGCTCGGGGGACGCGTGCATGCGCTGATCCTTGAAGACAGCTATCACCTGGTCACGATCGATCATCAACGGCATCTGGCAAACGCGGCAGCCATCCGCTTCGTGGATGAACTGTTCGGCAAGGACGCCGGCGCCGCCAGTCCTCCGAAGTTGTCATTGCGCGTGCCATGAAGCATTGCGTGAAATTGCACGCGTCGTTCGACGAGATCGCCGCGCTCGACTGGGATCGCTGCCTGCCGGCGCAGGCGGAGAACTGGACCTACTACCGGGCCTGCGAAGCCTGCGAAGCGACAGGCCCGCACCCAAGGGCGGTAAGCTTTTCGCTCGATGGGAAAATCGTCGCCGTAGGGCCGCTTTTCACCTTGCACTACCGGCTGGACAGCCCCTTGGACGGCTGCTTGCGCAAGCTGACCGATGCCATTGAACGTGTCTCCGGAGGCATGCTGACCCTGAGGCTGCTTGGCATCGGCTCGCCTTATGCAGAGCGCTGCCACCTGGGCTTCGACGCTGATCTCGGCGAGGAAAGTCGAAGCGCAGCGCTTGCTGCAATGTTATCGGCAATACAGGTCTATGCGCGAGACGCCGGCATATCGCTGGTCATCCTCAAGGATCTGGATGAAATGCAGGCCGGATCGCTGCGCCCGCAGCTGACAGCCATGGGATTCGCCCGCATGTCCAGCCTGCCGCTGGCGGTACTTGAACTGCCGTCCAGCGAAGTGGACTACCTCGCCTCCCTGGGCAAAAGCCGGCGCAGGGAAATTCGGCGCAAGCTCAAAAAATGCTCTGCCATCACGATGGAAACGGTCAGCGATGTGTCTGCCATCGCCGGCGACATTTCCAGGCTCTACGAATCAACCCACGAACACAGCCAGTCGGATTATGGAGATTTCGAAGTTCTGCCCGACGGTTTTTTCCGCGAAATTTCCCGGCTGGGTCCGGGGCAGATCATGTTCAAACTGTACCGCAGCTCAGGTTCGCTGATCGCATTCAATTTGCTGTTCCTCCAGCCTGACAGGGTCATCGACAAATTCATCGGCATCGACTACGCCACACCCCGTGACTGCGATCTTCATCTGCTGAGCTGGATGGAAAATGTCCGGCAGGCATTGCAACTGGGAATCCGCCGCCTGCAATCCGGGCAGACGGCATACCGGCGCAAGCTTGAATTGGGCAGCCGTTTGTTGCCTTGTGCGGTGTACTTCCGCCACCGCTCGGCACTCCTGCATCTGGTGCTGTCCATGCTCTCGCGCTGGCTTGCACCCGATCGACACGACCCGGACCTGAAGGCCGCTGCGCGATGATGAACAACGTGGCCGCATTCTGGCTGGCAAACCTCGTCTGCGATGCAATTGGGCAACTTTCCCTGAAAGCCGCCTCACGTGCGGCCGGAACCGACGAAGGCAGCTCTCACTGGAAAAAACTCGCGCAAAGCCCCTGGCTGTGGATCGGTCTGGCCGCATTCGCCCTGGAATACATTTTCTGGCTCTCATTCCTGGCCCTGGTGCCGTTGGGAATGGGGCTATTCGTCGGCAGCGCCAACGTGGTCTGCGTAATGATTGGCGGACGCCTGCTGTTCGACGAAAAGCTCACGCCGATGCGGCTGGCGGCGATGGGGATAATCGTCGCCGGCATTGCCATGGTCGGGTGGGGAACGCTATGAAGTCGTCCTTCTTCATCGGGTTCGCGGCGCTTGTCGCATTCGACACCTCCGGTCAGCTGGGTTTCAAGTTCGCCGGAGAAGCTGTCGGTCCGATGTACATGGATGTTGCCTGGTTCCAGCAGGTTTTCAGCGAACCGGCTTTCTACATGACTGTGTGCGCTTATCTCGGGGCATTTGTCGTCTACATGGTGTTGCTCAAAGATGTCGCCGTCGGACCTCTGTTCGCGGCCTCCCATGCGGAACTGGTTACCGTGACACTCATTTCAGCAAGGTTCTTCGACGAGAAGTTCACCCTCATGCAGATCGCAGGTTGTGTTCTGATCCTCGGCGGAGTATTGCTGCTGGGCCTGAGCGAGCACAAGGAGCAATCCTCGTGAACCTGCGCGAACTCCCGCCGACGGCGGGACTCGCTCCATCTCTTGCCGACCTGTGGAGCCGCCCTTCCGGAGAATTCGCCAATCTGCTCGCGGATTGGCTGGGGATTGAGGAGGTACAGATTGAATGTTCGGGGACGGCATCGCTGTATATCGCGCTGGAATACCTGAAAGGCAAGTCCAAGTCTCGTGAAGTCGTGGTACTCGCCTTTACCTGTCCGCTCGTAGCACTGGCCGTGCAGAAAGCCGGCCTAGAACTCCGGCTTTGCGATGTCGCCGAACACTCCTTTGAATTCGATCTCGACAGGCTTGTCGCCGCAGTCGGGCCCAATACGTTATGCGTCATCGTCACGCACTGGGGCGGCGCCCTCACCGATGCTGCTGCAGTTCGGGATGTGCTCGCCCAGTGCGCGCCTCAAGCCGTTCTGATCGAGGATTGCGCCCAGGCAATGGGGGGAACGGTTGACGGACATTCAGTCGGCCTGACAGGCGACATCGCGATTTTCAGCTTCGCGGTCGGCAAAGGCCTGACCCTGTACGAAGGTGGCTGTCTGCTTGCCAAGGATCCGGCAGTACGGGCCGGCCTGCGCCATACCGGCGCCAATCTGAGACAACGCAGCAAGGCAATGGAATGGTGGCGCTGCGTGGAGTTGGCCGCCTATCATGTTGCGTACCGCCCCCAGGCGTTGCGCATTGCCTACGGATGGCCGCGCCGCTACTGGTTCTGGCGGAAAGACCCCGTGAGGGCCTACGGAGACGACCAGCAGGACATCCCTGTGCACGGCGTCGGCTCCTGGCGCAGGCGCGTCGGCGCGAACGCACTCAAGCGCCTGCACGCTCATCTGGCAGCCACGAGAAAGCGCTTTTCCCTGCTCGAACATTCGATCACATCCGAAGGTTTGGGGCGGGTGGCCGCATCACCGCCCGGCTGTCTTCCACCGGCAACCTATCTCATGCTGATGCTGGACAGAAGTGAGCAGGCATCGGAATTCATCCGCCGGTCGGCACCATTGGGTTTGGGAGTAACGCGGCAATTCGCCTTTCCGCTGATTTGTTACCCGGCCCTGTCTGCCATTGTTGGCGCAGCCGACACCCCCCGGGCCATGCAGCTTTCAGCGCGCTCGGTCACCCTGACCACATCCGCCTATGCCACGGAGAATGAAAAGGCGCGCGTTTTGCAGCTATTGCGCGACATCGTCCTCGCATAGCGCTTCCCTGCGGTCATCAGTCGGTGCCGCATCCAATACATCAAAGACAACAAAGACAAAGGCGCGTCGTGATCGAGTCGTACGGCGGTTCCCCGGCTGCCGGATCCGGCGGGTAGCAACACCGCCGCAGGCAGCGCATCTGAACTCGGCGTTTCCCTGGGGAGAGGCCGCTGCTAGGCAGCAGGGCGCGTGCGGATGATGATGTCGACGCCATCCGAGACCGTGCCCGGCGGCAACGCCGGCAAGGTGCCGATCCGGATGTTGTCTGCGGGAATGTCCGTCAGGCGCCCGGTCGCCACATCATAGAAATGGTGGTGCGGCGTCGTGTTCGGATCGTAGACCACCTTGTTCGGGTCAATGATCAGTTCCCGGATCAGCTTCTTCTCGAGGAACAGCTTCAGGGTGTTGTAGACGGTCGCCTTCGACGTTTCGGCAAAGCGCGCATTCACGTGGCTGATGATCTGGTCTGCAGACAAGTGTTCACAGCGTTCAAACAGGACCTGCGCAATTTCGACGCGCTGATGGGTGGGATTGATTTCGTGGCGGCGCAACAGGTCTGCGATGCTTTCCTTGGCCATTCCCGGCTTCAATGTCTGTGAGGACTCCATGGTCAAAATTGTAGCCGCGAATTTAGACACTGTCTAACCCTCACGAAGGCGCGATGCCGGCATGAATCAGCCATACTTCCGCAGGGAAGCGTGAATATTTCACGCTGCAACCGGCCCCGGGCGCCGCTGATACCCGGGGAGCAACCACTTGTCGGGCCGGCATGCGCTGTCGCAGAGGCCTGATTAACATCCATGCATCGCTACGGGAGGAAGATATGAAGCAATCCAGGGGCTTCACGCTGATTGAACTGATGGTGGTGGTCATTATTGTGGCGATACTTGCCGCCATCGCGATTCCGTCCTATGTGGACTATGTGCGCCGGGGCAAGATCACCGAAGCGATTTCCACGCTTTCCGACATGCGAGTGAAACTGGAGCAGTATTTTCAGGACAATCGTACTTATGCCGGAGCAGGCACCGCCTGCGGCGTTACTCCTCCTGTCACGCTCAACACGGCCAACCCTGCCGGGACGGTCAAGTACTTCACCTACACCTGCACGGCCGCCGCCTCCACCTACACGATTACCGCGACCGGCGGTGCGGGCACGGGCGGTGACAACAGCATGGCCGGTTTCACCTACAAGCTGGACCAGGCCAACACAAAAACCACCTTCCTCACGACGGCCACGAAATGGACGGGTGACGGCAGCAGCTGCTGGGTGATCCGCAAGGATGGTGCATGCTAGGCATTTATGCCATCGCAGCAGGCCGTGCGCGGGCGTCAGGCGCCGCGCACGGCTTTTCGCTCGTTGAGCTGATGATCGGGCTGGCGATACTCGCCTTCCTTCTCATGATGGGCGTGCCGGCCTTCGGCACCTTCCTGCAGAACGCCAAACTGCGCGCCGCCGCCGAAAACTTCTACGCCGGGCTCCAGACGGCACGCGCCGAAGCGGTCACCCGCAATCTCCCCGTGCAATTCATTCTCACCACCGATTCCGGCGTTGCCGGCAACGTGGCGACCACGAACCTGAGCACGAGCGGAGGCAACTGGATCGTGCGCGTCCAGGATCCGATATCACTGGCCTATACCTTCATTGAAGGTCGGCCTGCAGCAGAAGGTTCCGGACAACGCGGCACCACCACGGTCAGTGTCAGCAGTACGGATTCTTCCATCACCTTCAATGGCTTCGGCGCCACCACCCTCGGCGCAACCGCCACTCTGGCCTTCACCAACCCGAACGGCGGCGCATGCGCACCTGCCGGCCCCATGCGCTGCCTGAACATCGCCGTCTCGGTCGGCGGCCAGTCACGCCTGTGTGATCCGGCAGTTACCGCCACGGGAGACACGCGCAAATGCTGATCCTCGCGAAACCACAGGGCCTGCGCCAGCCAGCCCGCCGATCCGGGCAGCGCGGCTCCTTCCTGATCGAGGCATTGCTCGGCATCCTGATTTTTTCGCTCGGCATTCTGGCGCTCGTGGGCATGCAGGCCGCCGCGATATCCGCCCAGTCCGATGCCCGTTACCGTACCGAAGCCGCCAATCTTGCCCAGCAGATGATCAACAATATCTGGCTGAACGTCGATCACACCTCTTCCGCCACCATACAGACCGGGCTTGCCGGTTTTGCCCATCTGACCAGCGGTGCCGTAAACAGCTGCAGTTTTTCAGGAACGGCCTCCGGAAACGCACTGGTAAGTTCCTGGGTCACCAGTGTGACCGGCGCCAGCGGGCTCCCCGGCGCGACGGCGGCAATGCAGCAGATTACGGTGGATACCAGTGTTAGCGGCTACAACAAGATCGCCATCACGCTGTGCTGGCAGGCGCCGCGCGCCACCACGCCGAACCGGCATACCGTCGTTACCTACGTCAATTGATGACCCCCATGAATTCCATCCAGAAACTCATGGCCCGCGCAACGTGCCGCAGGCAGCGCTCCGAAGGCGGTTTCAGCCTGGTTGAAATCATGGTGGCCGTGGCGATCGCGCTCATCGGCATCGTCGTCATCTTTCAGGTCATGTCCCTGTGGGAGGAACGCAAGCGCACCACCTCCTCGGGCAGCGATGCGCAAGTGGCTGGTGCCATCGCCATGTTCAACATAGATCGCGACCTGCGACTGGCAGGCATGGGTTTCGGCACTTCAACCTATCTCGGGTGCACCGTTTCGGCCTACGACACCCAGCGCTCGACCCCTGCGTTCACGTTCAGTCTCTATCCGATCCAAATCGTCGATGGCGCCTCGGGCGCGCCCGATGCCGTTCGCGTCCTGTATGGCGCATCAACGACCGTCGTCGCCGGCCAGACATTCACAACCTCCACGGCAATCTCCAAGAAAACCAGCGGCCGGGCCGGTTTCAACCCGGGAGATCTGGTACTGGTGGCAGGCAACAGCCCGGCGAATTGCGCGCTGGTGGAAATCACCGGCAACTCGAATGGCGATTCCCTGACCATAGACCACGCCCAAGGTGCCTATGTCAATTATCTGGGCCAGTCGGTCACGGCACGCTACAACGACCCCGTCGGCACCGGCGGAACGTTCAGCAGTGGCGTCCTGTTTGACTTCGGACCTGCCAACCTGGCTGTCGGAACGACGGGCGTCGACTCGCCGCGCTGGAATACCTGGGAAATCCAGACCAACAATACCCTGGTCTGGACCGACAGCCTGCATGCGACCTCCTCATTTTCGGTGGCCGAAGGCATTGTCGACCTGCAGGCGCAATACGGCATCGACGCCAACAATGACAAGATGGTCGACAGCTCCGAATGGACGGTGACCACGCCGGCCGACTGGACCAAGGTCCGCGCCATACGCGTGGCGATTCTGGCGCGCAGCCAGCAATACGAGAAGACGGCTGTGACGGCCAATGCCCCGACATGGGCAGGCGGGGCTTTTGTGATGTCCAACCTGGCCGACGGCACCAGCTGGCAGAATTATCGCTACCGGGTCTATGAAAAAGTGATCCCGCTGCGCAACATGATCTGGGGCACATCGTGATCACTCCGCAGAACCTTGCCCCGGGAGTGCGGCGCGTCATCCAGCATCGCAGGCAACAAGGTGTCGTCCTGTTCATCGCCCTCATCGTACTGGTGGCGATGACGCTGGCCGGCATCGCCATGTTCCGCCAGGTTGGCGCGGGCGTGATCATTGCCGGCAATCTGGCCTTCAAGCAGAACGCCACTTCGGTAGCCGATCTTGGCGTGGAGGCCGCGCGAACCTGGCTGACCGGACAGGGCGCGACCGGACTGCAGATCGACCAGGCGACTTCCGGCTATTACTCAAGCTGGGCATCAACCTTCAACCCGACCACCCTCGCCTGGGGCGACAGCAACTCGAAACTGGTCACGTCGGACGACGGCTACGGCAACTCGGTGCGCTACATCGTCCATCGCCTCTGCAGGAACGCCGGTTTGTCGGTGAACGATCCCCTCCAGTCCTGCGTCACCGTGGGATCGAGCAGCAGCGGCGGTTCACTGGGCACGCCTTCCTATGGCGTGATGTCCCTGTCGAACACCACCGCACCCTATTTCCGCGTCACGGCGCAAGTTACCGGCCCGCGCAATACCGTCAGTTATGTCCAGACCATCCTCTACTGAAAATTCCGGAACAGCCATGTCCATTACGGCATTTCACGCCGCTTCACGTCCGGACGAAATCGGGAGCACCGCCATGTCACGCACACGGTCAGCATTCGCCACGAAACGCACCTTCCTGTACGGTGGACGGAAGGCCTTCGCAGCCCTGATGATGATCTGCCTGGGCACCACGTCCGCATGGGCCGGCCTCACGCAGATATCCAACACCCCGCTCGCCAGTGCCACCTCCACGCAGGTCAAGCCCAACGTCATGTACCTCATGGACACCTCGGGCTCCATGGACTGGGAATACATGGGTGACGACGTCGGCAACAATCCGTCCTATATCGGATTCAAGAACAATGCGTGCAACTACGTCTACTACAACCCGAACATCACCTATGCATTGCCGAAGAAGTCCGACGGCACGAACTTTCCGGCTGCCAGCTTCACGGCAGCCTATCCCGACGGATACGTCAATTACCCGACCGGCCCGACCTCCGGCGCCATCAATCTGTCCACCAGCTTCACCGCCTACAGCGGCAACACTGCGCAACCGGCGTACTACTACGTCTACACCGGCTCCCAGACACTGGTGACACTGACCGGCCCCTGCAACAACACCGACCCGAATACGACTTCCACCTACAACACCAACATCGCCGCCACCGGCGGCGGCAACTGGCAGAAGATCAAGGTCACGGCCACTTCGGGCCCGGGCGGCACCGACGAACGCCAGAATTTCGCGAACTGGTACCAGTACTATCACAAGCGCATCATGACCATGAAGGCTGCCGCAAGCCGCGCCTTCAACCAGCTCACCGACAGCTATCGCGTCGGCTTTGTCACCATCGTACCGGGCAGCCCGGTCAGCTCATCCCAGTACGTGCCCGTCTCCGATTTCAATGCCACACAGCGCACGACCTGGTTCACCACCCTGTTCGCCCAGAACACGCACGATTCGACCCCGCTGCGCGAAGCGCTGTCGCGGGTCGGCCGCTACTACGCCGGCAAGACCGACGGCCTGAAAAGCGGCATGTCCGATGACCCGGTGCAGTATTCCTGCCAGCAGAATTTCACATTGCTGACCACGGACGGCTACTGGAACGGCAATGGCGGCGTGGATGTCAACGGCAACTCCCTTGACACGACCTCCACGGACAGCGACCTGTCGGCCACCCCGAGTCCGATGTGGGATGGCGGCGCATCCATCACGACCACGACCTACAAGAGCAACTCCTACCAGCAGATCGGCTGCTCGCAGATCCAGCGGCGGCGCGTCCAGTACCAGACGCGCTCCCAGCAGATCCAGCAGCGCACGCAACAGGTGCAGCAGCGCACCCAGCAGGTCCAGAAACGCACACAGCAGATCCAGAATCGCACGGTGCAGAACCAGCAACGCACCCAGCAGGTGACCCAGCGCACCCAGCAGATCACGCAGCGCACCCAGCAGATTCAGGGGCGCACCCAGCAGATCCAGAGCCGCACACAGCAGATCCAGGCACGCACACAGCAGATCCAGAGCCGCACACAGCAGATCTTGAAGCGTACGGTGCAGAATCAGCAGCGCACCCAGCAGATCACGCAGCGCACCCAGCAGTTACAGGCGACACAAACAACCACGACAAGCGCTACCTCAAGCCTCGTGATTGTTGCAGCCACCGCGAGCGGCGGCACGCCCAGCAGTATTACAGGCATATCGATTGGCGGAACGGCGCGCCTGTCCGCAACGGTCACATCGAACGTGTCGACCTCGCGCCAGGCACGCAGCCTGGCCATGGCAAACGCCATTTCGCTGACGGGCGGCTTCGCGGTAATCAGCACGGCCAACTGCACCGGCACTAACACTCCGATCAGTGGATGCACCACCAACGGTGCCTATCTGACAATCATGGCTCCATTCAGCTCGCCAACCATCACCTCAGCCGTAGCGACCAGCGGCCTTACACAGGTGGTGACGACGACGAACAGCTTTGCCGGCGGCAGCGTCACAACCAACGTGACCTCGAACGTCAGTTCCTGTGCCGTTGGCACGGTAGTCTCGCCTGCGAACATCTCCACGCAAACCACGGCCTGCCCGACATCGGACACCGGCTTTGTCAATGCCAGCTCCTGCGCACCCTCCTCGGGCGGTGGCCAGACCATCACCTGCAACACCACCGATACCGGCTTCGTCAACGTCGCCACCTGCACGCCCAACGGGGGCCCGGTGGCCGGCCTGACCATCACCTGCAATGTGCTGAGCGATACCGGTAATGTCACCGCAACATCCTGTGCCCCCTCCAATCCGGTCGGCGGGCCCACCGTCACCTGCCCCACGCCTTCGGACACCGGATTCGTCAATGCGGCGTCCTGCACCCCAACCAGCCCGGTTGGCGGCTTCAACGCATCAGGAACGCAAATCACCTGTCAGACCACCGACACGACCATGGTCAACGCGGCCTCCTGTACTCCAACCTCGCCTGTCGGCGGCTTCAACGGCACCGGCACGCAGGTCACCTGCAACACCACCAATACCGGCTTCGTCAACGCCGCGACCTGTACGCCAACCTCGCCCGTCGGCGGATTCAATGGTTCCGGCACCCAGATCACCTGCCAGACCACCGACACCGGCATGGTCAACGTCAGTTCCTGCACCGCGACCACACCTGTTGGCGGCTTCAACGGGGCCGGCACGCAGACCACCTGCCAGACCACGGATACCGGCTTCGTCAATGCCAGTTCCTGTACGGCCAACGGGGGTCCGATCGCCGGGCTCACCATCACCTGCAACACCACCGATACCGGCTTCGTCAATATCGGCACCTGTACGCCCAATGGCGGCCCGGTGAACGGCCTGACCATTACCTGCAACGTCGCCAGCGACACCGGCTTCGCCAATGCCTCTTCGTGTGCCGCCTCCAATCCGGGCAGCGGTCCGACCGTCACCTGCCAGACCACCGATACCGGGTTCATCAACGCCACCACCTGCTCGGCCTCGGTAAGTGGCGGCCAGACCATCACCTGCCAGACAACGGATACGGGCTTCGTCAACGCCAGTTCCTGCTCTGCCTCTTCGGGCGGCGGCCAGACCATCACCTGCCAGACAACGGATACCGGTTTCGTCAGCGCCAGTTCCTGCACCGCATCTTCGGGCGCGGGAGCCACCATTACCTGCAATACCACCGACAGCGGGTTTGCAAATTCCGGGGCATGTACGCCGAACGGCGGTCCGGTCAACGGGCTGACGGTCACCTGCAACACCACCAGCGACACCGGCTGGGTGAACCGCTCGTCCTGCTCACCGGCCGATTCATCCAGCGGACCGACCACGACCTGCCAGACCATCGTCGGGCAGAAGAACCAGTACAAGACCACGACTTCGACCAGCAGCACGAATCTGTCCACCGGACTCATCACCACGACCGGCCCGACCACCGCTTCATCGTGGACTGACGTGGACGGCGTGTGCTATGCGAGTGGCACAGCGCCCGTGCTTACGCCCGGCACCCCGGGCCCGAGTGATCCACCTGCGCCGGTCGCCGGCTGTTCCGCGTGGCCCTGCACCACAAGCACAAATTCCGGCGGCAGCCAGGGGTCGCTCGCCGACGTCGCGCAGTATTACTACAGCAATGATCTGCGCCCGAGCATGGTCGACAACGTTCCGACTGCCGGCACCGGTATTGAGGACGACAAGGCAGCGTGGCAGCACATGACCACCTTCACCATGGGCCTGGGCCTTTCCGGAACCATCAATTACCGCAGCGACTACAAGACGGCGAACACCGGCGATTTCCAGAACATCCGCGACGGCCTGCTGAACTGGCCGGTGCCGGTGCACGACGACCCCACCGCGCTGGATGACCTGTGGCATGCGGCGGTGAACGGTCGCGGCCTGTTCTTCAGCGCTTCGAACCCTGACACCATCGTCGACGGACTGTCCACCGCGCTTGCAGGCATCAATGCCCGGGTAGCCTCGGCGGCAGCAGCGGCCACCTCCAACCTGGAACCGGTGGCCGGCGACAACTTCGCCTATACCGCCAAGTACAAGACCATCGAATGGACGGGCGAACTCGAGGCGCACCAGATCGACCTGAGCACCGGCGCAGTGCAGACCGCGACTGTCTGGTCCGCACAGGCACAACTGGATGCACAGACCGGCAGCCTGTGCGACAACCGCACCATCTACCTGTTCCGCTCCGGCGCAAGCAACAACCGCACCCCGTTCACCTGGAACACACAGGGCTGCGACAGCCTGTATGCGCCAACCGGCACCGCCTCGACCGGCCTGAACGCAACTGAGCAGGCCTACTTCAGCAGCACCCAGGTGGCGGCACTCAGCCAGTATCCGGTCATGACCGACGGCACGGGCACGCCGGCCACGGTCAACCAGCGCAGCCTTGCGGTCGGCGACAAGCTGGTGAATTTCGTGCGCGGCCAGCGCGGGTATGAGAACTTCACCACCAACGACGCGGGCAAGCTGTACCGCCAGCGCACCCATGTGCTGGGCGACATCGTCAACGCGCAACCGGTGTACGTGAAGGCGCCGTTTGCCTCCTACTCCGATGCGGGCTATACCACCTTCAAGACGAATAACGCCTCGCGCACACCGATGGTGTATGTGGCGGCCAATGACGGCATGCTGCACGCGTTCTATGCTGGCACCAGCATCACGGACACGCAGGGCGGCCAGGAGGCCTGGGGGTTCGTTCCCAGCATCGTCCTTCCCAACCTCTACAAGCTGGCCGACGACAATTACGCCAACAACCACGTCTACTCCGTCGACGGCACACCCACGGTGGCCGATTACTACGACACTGCCAGCACACCTACCTGGAAGACCATCCTGGTTGCCGGCCTGCGCGCGGGCGGCAAGGGCTATTACGCCCTGGATGTCACCGACCCGGCCAATCCCAAAGGCCTGTGGGAATTCAAGTGGAGCGACACCTGCTACAACTCGGCTGTTCCGGCGACAGCGTATGCGGACTGCCATGTCGGCTACA
>CAIYPG010000110.1 GCA_903928055.1 uncultured beta proteobacterium
AGCACAACGATCTTGAAAATGTTGGCTACACCGCACGTCACCATACTTTCTTCGAAATGCTGGGAAATTTCAGTTTTGGCGACTATTTCAAACGCGATGCGATTATTTATGCATGGGAATTGCTGACCACTGTTTACCGGTTACCAAAAGAAAAGCTTTGGGTTACGGTCTATCAGGACGACGACGAAGCATATGGTATTTGGGCGAATGAGGTTGGCGTCCCGCACGAACGTATCGTTCGTATCGGTGACAATAAGGGCGCGCGCTACGCTTCCGACAATTTTTGGCAAATGGCGGACACGGGTCCGTGTGGCCCATGCAGCGAGATATTCTATGATCACGGCCCTGATGTTGCAGGTGGCCCGCCGGGAAGTCCCGAACAGGATGGTGATCGCTACATCGAAATCTGGAACCTGGTGTTCATGCAGTTTGACCGCCAGGCCAATGGCGACATGCCTCGCCTGCCCAAGCCCTGCGTCGATACCGGCATGGGCCTGGAGCGTGTCGCCGCAGTGTTGCAGCATGTGCATTCCAACTACGAAATCGACCTGTTCCAGGACCTGATCAAGGCGGCGGCTCGGGAAACCGGTGCCGCGGATCTGGCGAACCCGTCCCTGCGCGTCATCGCTGACCACATCCGTGCGACCTCGTTCCTGATCGTCGATGGTGTGATTCCGTCCAACGACGGGCGTGGCTATGTCCTTCGGCGCATCATCCGCCGCGCGCTGCGCCACGGTCACAAGCTGGGGCAGACCAAACCGTTCTTCCACAAGCTGGTCGCGGACCTTGTCGCGGTCATGGGCAAGGCATACCCCGAGCTGGTTGCGCAGCAGCAGAAAGTCGCCGAGACGCTGAAAGTGGAAGAGGAGCGCTTTGCCGAGACGCTGGAACATGGCATGAAGATTCTCGAAGGCGCACTGAACGGCGACAACAAGGTCATCGATGGCGAGACGGTGTTCACGCTGTACGACACTTACGGGTTTCCGGTGGACCTCACTGCCGACGTGGCGCGCGAGCGCGGCAAGTCCCTGGACATGGCGGGCTATGAGGCGGCCATGGAAGCGCAGCGCACCATGGCACGTGCTGCGTCGAAGTTTCAGGCGGCGGCAGGCGTGGTCTATGAAGGCGCGAAGACCGATTTCAAGGGCTATGAATCGCTGGCCGTGGACGGCGCAACCGTGCTGGCGCTGTATCGCGACGGCGCCGCCGTGACAAAACTGTCGCAGGGCGAGGCAGGCATTGTGGTGCTGGATCGCACGCCGTTCTACGCCGAGTCCGGCGGCCAGGCGGGTGATGCCGGTGAACTGTCAGCCCCCGGTGTCACGTTCGGTGTTGCGGATACCCAGAAGATCCGGGGTGATGTGTTCGGCCATCATGGTGAAGTCAGGTCGGGTTCGCTATCGGTGGGCGACAAGGTTGTCGCGCATGTCGATGAAGAACGCCGCCGCCGCACCATGCGCAACCATTCTGCGACCCACCTGATGCACAAGGCCCTGCGTGAAGTGCTCGGCGACCATGTGCAGCAGAAGGGCTCGCTGGTGGATGCCGACAAGACGCGCTTCGACTTTGCGCATGGCAAGCCGATGAGCGACGAGGAAGTGCGCCGGGTGGTACTGCTGGTCAATGAACAGATTCTGCAGAACACTGCGACACGGGCGCGTGTCCTGCCGATCGAAGAGGCCCGTAAAACCGGTGCCATGATGTTGTTCGGCGAGAAATATGGCGACGAGGTGCGTGTGCTCGATATTGGCGATTCGCGTGAATTGTGCGGCGGTACGCATGTGTCGCGTACCGGCGATGTCGGCGTGTTCAAGATCTACGCCGAAAGCGGCGTGGCCGCCGGCGTGCGCCGGGTCGAGGCCACCACGGGCGGCAATGCGCTGGCGATGATGAACAGCCAGTTGCAGGAATTTCACGAGGTGGCGAAGAACCTCCGCGTGCAGCCGTCCGCCGGCATGGTCGAGGCGGCGGTGAATCACCTGCTCGAAGAAAAGAAGGCGCTCGAAAAGGAACTCGCCCGCCTGAAGTCGAAAGTGGCTTCGTCGCAGGGCGATGACCTCGCCAGCCAGGCCGAAGACGTCGGTGGCGTGAAGGTGCTGGCCGCAGCGCTGGATGGCGCCGATGTGAAGACGCTGCGCGAAACCCTGGACAAGCTGAAGGACAAGCTCAAATCCGCCGTCGTCGTGCTTGGCACCAGCGAGGCCGGCAAGGTCACGCTGATCGCGGGTGTCACGGCAGACCTCACCGCAAAACTGAAAGCGGGGGATCTGGTGAATTTCGTGGCGCAGCAGGTGGGTGGCAAGGGAGGCGGCCGTCCGGACATGGCGCAGGCCGGCGGCACTGATCCGTCGAAGCTTGCCGAAGCGCTGGCATCGGTGCCCGGCTGGGTGGCCGGGCGCCAGAAGTGATCCCCATCCCCTTGTCAAAGGCGTCCTGGCAATGAATGCAAAGATTTTTCGTTCCGTGCGGGTTTCAGCGCTCGGTGTGACAGCGGTGATGCTGGGCGTGCTTCTGGCCGATGGTGTTGCCCACGCAGAGGAACAGTCGGTCGAAGCCACCACGGCCACCGGTGAAAAGGTGCGCCTGTTCCCGAACGGCCGCTGGGAGTTTGCGAACCCGCAGAAGGCCGAAGTGCAGCGTCAGGCGGCGCAGGCGGAACTCGACCGCGAACGTGCCAGCCAGGGCGGCTTCTTCGGCCTGGGCCGCCGCCTGTACGAAGGCGACAAGGATTTCAACCGGGGAACGTTGAATCCCAAGATGCGTTAATACCGGGCGCTTTGCGCCGGATTAACTCTGCGCGATGGAACGGACGCGGCTGTTCATCGCGCAGTGCGTTGTTGCGTTGTTCAAAAGCCGATGCGCTGCTTCTTTGGTGCACGGTTCTCGGTGATGTCGGTTGCCAGCATTTCGTCCCGACCGTCCAGCTTTGCGTTGCCGAATCCGTTCACGAGCACACGGCGCATTTCGCGCGGGCTGAACTGCGACAGCGCTTCCAGCGCCGGGGTGGCAGGGGCTTCGGGAAAACTCCGGCCCCAGTCGTGGCTGTTGCGGATTTCGCTGTACAGCGCCTGGGCGATGCGACGGGCGCCATCATGGTCCGGTGGCTCGATCTCATAGACGTTGACGCGGTTCAGGATCGGATCGGGGATGCGTGAGGCGTCATTGGCCGTGGCGATCCACACCACGCTGGAGGCGTTGATGGGAATCTCGACGAATTCGTCGATGAATTCGGACGCGGTGTCCTGCTCCAGCAGCGAGTAGAGCGCGCCGAGCGGGTCGTACTGGCCATCGCCCCCGGCCTTGTCGATTTCATCCACCACCATGACCGGATTGGCATAGTCGCCGTTCAGCATGGTGTCGAACACCTTGCCCGGCTTGGCATTTTTCCATTGGGAAGACGACCCGGACAGGATCCAGCCGGCGGTCATGGAACTCATGGAGATGAAACCGAAGCCGGTGGAGAGCAGCTGCGAGAGGCGTTTGCCGAAATGGGTCTTGCCGATGCCCGGTTCGCCGAGCAGCAGCAGCGGCGGCAGCTCCATGCAGTCCCGCGAATCGGCGCAAAGTGCAATGTGCTTCTTGATGTCGTCCAGCACGCCGGTGAAGTTCGGCAGTTCCTCGTACAGCGCTTCCATTGCCGGGATGCCCGAGGGCTTGACCGTGAAACGGGCACCGCCCGCCTTGATCATTCTCTCGTAGGTCGATTTGAGCGCGTCGTTCGCTGATGCAGGGAGCTCATTCAGGGCGCGTTCCACGTCGCCGACGTCGTAGACGTCCTTGAAGCCTGCAATCGGAATGGTGTGGGCATTGGGGATGCTGTGTGCACTTTCCATCGCGGGTTCTCCTTGAATGGTTGAACGACTGCTGACCCAGGACATGCAACGACCGTGCCTTGTCCATGATGGCTATAACGGACAGCCCTGCGATTGGTTGAGTGGCCGGTGCATTGCCGCCTTCATTGGCGCTCTCCTGCGGTGGCTGCCAGACACTCTGGTGCGCGCGGCTTTGAGTCTGCACTGTCCTGATGCGTCGCCCGGGGCAATGTGCGGGAATCCGCCCGGGTTGGGCAGGATGCCTGTCGGACGGGCGGTAATTTCCTTTAAATTTGAATATATTTATTTTCAAAAATCGCTTTAAATATGGTCATATTTTTTAAATTGATAATAATTTATCCGGAAAAAGGCCCGGCCGGAGGCGTTCTCCGGTGGCATGTGCCGGCCCGTTCCGGCTGATTTCAGTTTCCGGGAAATCTGCTTTCGGGAAATGGTGCATCAGCGGGCGTTTTTTCCGTTCATGATGCGCGGGCAGTTGCAACGCCACGAGCCGATGTCAAAGCGGCGCAGCACGGATGAAAACGACAACCGAAGGAGAATGGCATGCCGTCATGGGGATTGGGTTTCGCATTCAGGGGTGTTCTGGCCGGGCTGTGCATGGTGGCCGCCACGGTTTTTTCGCAGATGGCGGTGGCGCAAAAGCCGACGGGACTTCCCGGCAATTATCCGAACAAGGCGATACGCATCATCGTCGGATCATCGCCCGGGGGCGGCACCGACATCACCACCCGCGTGGTGATCGCCAAACTGGGCGAGCGCTGGGGAGGCCATCCCTTTGTCATCGAGAACCGTGCTTCCGCGATCGGCGGCGTCGTCGGTCTCGACCTGCTGGCCAAGTCTCCGGCCGATGGCTACACGCTTGGGGTGGCGGCCAACAGCACCATGATCAACGCCGCGCTGGTGTCCAAGACCAGCTACGACGTGCGCAAGGCCTTCATTCCGATATCGCAGTTCACCTCGCAGCCCTATGTGCTGGCTGCTGCAACCAATCTGCCGGTGAACTCGGTCGCGGAATTCATCGCCTATGCCAAGGCCCACCCGGATCAGCTCAGTTACGCGTCTTCCGGCACCGGTTCGCTGGAGCATATACGCATGGAGCAACTGAAATACATGCAGGGCCTGGTCATGACGCATGTTCCTTACAAGGGCATTGGTCCCGGAATCCTCGACATGATCGGCGGGCGCATCCAGGTGCTTTTCGGCAGCGTGCTGGCCACCATTCCCCAGGCCAAGAACGGCAAGATCAAGGTGCTGGGGGTTGGCACCCTGAAACGCTCCCCGCTGTTGCCAGACATTCCCGCCATCGCTGAAACGGTTCCCGGCTTTGAATACAGTGGCTGGTACGGACTGTTCGCACCGGCCGGAACGCCGGCCGTGGTGATCAGTGTCCTGAACCGCGAGGTGAATCAGGTGCTGGCAATGCCGGAAGTGGTGGAAAAGTTTGGCGAGGATGGCGCCGAGGCGCCTCAGGTCACGCCACAGCAGTTTCAGGAAATCATGAATGTGGAGATCGACAAGGTTGCCAAGCTGATCAAGGATGCCGGCCTCAAGCTGGAATGAGGGCTGACTTGCCATCAAGGCCCATTCGTGTTTGAATATTGATCACATTTGACGCTGTGAATGACCGCGCTGACATGGCCCGACTCTTTTATTTTGGATACTTTGGATTTCCCCGGCCACTGGCGGAGGAAACGGTCTAGTTCACGCTCACGAACACCGAAAACCGCCAGAGATAACAGCCTGGCGGTTTTTTTTTTTGCGACTTTCGCTTTCAGCAACATTTCAGCAACAAACGGAACAGGAAACGCCATCATGGAAAACAAGCAGAAAGCCTATTCGGCCGATGCACCGCTGGACCGGACTTCGCTCACCGACGATGAGCGCATCGAGGATGTGGTGCCGCTGCCGGCGCCTGACAACCTGATCCGTTTTTTTCCGATCCAGGGCACGCCTGAGGAGGATCTGATCACGGCGACGCGCCGCCAGGTCAAGCGCATTCTGAAGGGCGCTTCGGACAAGCTTCTGGTCATCATCGGCCCCTGTTCGATCCACGATCCCAAGGCGGCAATCGAGTATGCCAACCGCCTGGCAGCCGAGCGCAGCCGCCTGGCTGATGATCTGGAAATCGTGATGCGCGTTTACTTCGAGAAGCCGCGCACCACGGTGGGCTGGAAGGGATTGATCAACGATCCCTACCTTAACGGCAGCTTTCGCATCAACGAGGGCCTGCGCATCGCGCGCGACCTGCTGGTGCAGATCAACCGCACCGGTGTTCCGGCAGGGTCGGAATTCCTGGACTGCATTTCCCCGCAATACATTGGCGACCTGATCAGCTGGGGTGCGATCGGTGCGCGTACCACCGAATCGCAGGTTCACCGTGAGCTGGCCTCGGGCCTGTCGGCACCGATCGGTTTCAAGAACGGCACGGACGGCAACGTCAAGATCGCAGTCGATGCGATCCTTGCAGCGCGGCAATCGCACCATTTCCTGTCCGTGCACAAGAACGGCCAGGTGGCGATCGTGAAAACGCGCGGCAACGAGGATTGCCACATCATCTTGCGCGGCGGTTCGGCGCCGAACTACGACGCATCCAGCGTCGCCGCAGCGGCAAAGTCGCTGAAGGCGGCTGGCGTGAGCGAAAACCTGATGATCGACTTCAGCCATGCCAACAGCCGCAAGGACCATCGGCTGCAGACCGAGGTTGCCGCGGACGTCGCCCGCCAGCTGGAGGCGGGCGAAGAGCGCATCGTCGGCGTCATGATCGAATCCCATCTGAAGGGCGGGCGTCAGGATCAGGTGGCAGGCAAGGCGCTCGAGTACGGCAAGAGCATTACCGATGCCTGCCTTGGATGGGAGGAGAGCGTGCCGCTGCTTGACGTGCTCGCCGAAGGCGTCCGCAAGCGCCGTGCCTTGCGCGGCAAGAAGAAAAAGGGCTGATCCGGGCGTCAGCAATCGAGCGGTCCGGCGGCGGCGGGGCATGAGGTGCGGCGTATAATCGCGCGGTCTTCCTTTCAGCTTCCGCCGATGACCGCAGCTCCCCGCACGTGGCTGTACGCGCTGGTCGTCGCCACGATCGCGTTCAAGCTCTGGCTCTCCGTGGTCTTCCCGATCACCGGGGACGAGGCCTACTTCATCTACTGGGGTGCGGTTCCGGCCATGGGCTATTACGACCATCCGCCCATGGTGGGCTGGTGGCTGGCCCTGCTCCTGAAGATTTCCGAATCCCCCTGGGTGCTGCGACTGCCCGTCACGCTGCTGCCTGCGGTAATGGCGCTCGGGTTGCATGCCGTGTTGCGACGGCAGGGAAAAGTGGGCGAAGACAAGGCGGCGCTGGCGGCACTCTGCGTGCTGCTCACGCCCATCCATGTCTGGAACATCTTCATCACTACCGATACGCCCCTGGCACTGTTCTCCTTCCTGTCCGGGCTGGCGTTCTGGAGTGCGGTGCGCGGTGGTGCCATCGGTGAAAGAGGTGTTGCCGGTGACGACGCGCATGGCTGGTTCGCGCTGTCCGGCGTTCTGCTCGGTCTGGCCTTTCTGTCCAAGTATTTCGCGGTACTGCTCGGCTTCGCCTATCTGGTTTACATGCTTGCTTCGCCGCGCACGACGCGCAACTGGACGGGGCTCATCGTCGCCTTTGCCGCGGCGCTGCCCTTTGTCGTGCTCAATCTCTACTGGAATTACGAGAACTGCTGGGACAACCTGATGTTCAACCTGTACAACCGCCACGACGGTGCCGGTCTGTCCTGGCGCACGCCGCTGCTGTTCGTGCTGGTTGCCCTGTATGTGCTCGCGCCGCCCGCATTGTGGGCCCTGGCACGAAGGCGCGAGTGGGGCGGTGACGGATGGGTTGGGCGCCTGCGCGCCGATGCGGATCTGCGCGCGCTGGTTGTGATTGGCGGCTTTCCCTTCGTGCTGTTTGCCATGCTTTCGGTGGTGCGCCAGGTTGGATTGCACTGGGTGCTGTCCTTTGTGCCGTTCTTTTTTGCCGCATGTGCCTTCGCGCTGGACGGGAAAGGGATGCTGCGCGTGGCCCGATTCCTCGGCATCTTCAGCCTGATTCATGTGCTGGCCATCGGCATCGCAGCCACGCAGCCGATCGAGCGCTGGCAGCATTCGAAGATCTACGATGGCATCGTTTTCCACTTCCGCATTCACGATATATTGAAGGAACTCAAGCAGTACGAAGGCGAATATGAACTGGCGACAGACGGCTATTCGGCGGCCGTCACCGAGTCCTATTACCGCGGAAAGTATGTGTTTGTGTTTGGTGAAGCATCGTCACACGCCCGCCATGACGACATTGCCACAGACTTCCGGGAACTGGCAGGAAAGAACATCCTGATCCTGCGCAAGTCCCCGCCAACGGATGCGGACTACAAGCCCTATTTCGACTCGGTTGAATACCGGTCCTTTGATCTGGCAGGCGCAACCTTCTATGTTGTGCTCGGCAAGCGATTCAACTACGGGCAGTACCGGGACAGTGTGCTGGCCAAGGTGCGCGATCGCTATTACGCCATTCCGCGCTACCTGCCGCAGGGTGCCTGCAGTTTCTGCGAGCGCTACTTCGCTTCGTCCTGCCCGTTGCGCTGATCAGGGCTGAGTGCGGTGAGCGCCCCGAACAGATTGTTCCAGTTGGTCCGGCTGATGCGTCCCTATCAGTGGATCAAGAACAGTTTTGTCCTGGTCGGACTGGTGTTCGGGCATGGTTGGGATGATGCCGAACTTGCCGGCGAAGTATTCGTGCTGTTTGCGGGCTTCTGCCTGGCATCGAGTGGCGTGTATGTGCTGAATGACGTCTTTGACCGCGAGGCTGATCGTGTTCATCCCGAGAAGCGGCACCGGCCGTTGGCAGGCGGTGGAATCGGCGTTCCACTGGCACTGGCATGGGCTGGATTGCTCGAGACCGCGGGCTTGGGCCTGGCGTGGCAGGTATCGGGCAATGCGCTGCTGCTGGTGTCTGTGTATGTGGTCCTCAACATTGCCTACAGCGCAGGTCTGAAGCATGTCGCCGTGCTTGACGTTTTCCTGATTGCCTCCGGCTTCATGTTGCGCATTCTGGCAGGTACTCTGGGGGTGGGCATCGAGCCCTCCCACTGGTTGCTGGGATGCGGCCTGATGCTGACCCTGTTTCTCGGGTTTGCCAAACGGCGGGCTGAACTGGCATCGCTTGATGGCTTGAGCGATGCGGATGTTGCGGTGCAGCGAAAATCGCTTGCGGCTTATTCGTTGCCACTGCTCGACCGGTTGATCACGATCTGTGCTGCGGGTGCGGTCATCGGATACGCGTTCTACACGCTGGATGCCGAAACGATTGCCATTCATGGCACCGATCAACTCATCTGGACATTGCCCATCGTCCTCTACGGCGTATTTCGCTATCTGTATGCCCTCTATCGCCAGGAAGGTGGCGCTGATCCGGCAAGGGATGTCCTGCGTGACCCGCACCTGATCGGGGCATTGGCCGGATGGGTTGCCCTGACCTTCTGGCTGATTACTCGCGCCTGAGCTTTCCGGTGACATAGCCGCGCACCGTGGATTTGGGCATAATCCCCGAACTTCCGCACGCCCGGCGCTGATCAAGCGGGAAACAGGTCATCAGCACGGCCGCGAGTCATGAACGACACCAAAGCAGAACACGTACCCCGCCTTCCACATCTCGTGCCCCTCGGCGAAGCCACGCCCTATGCGGCGCAGATGCACGCGCTCATCGAACGGTCGCCGCTGTTCGAGAATTTTAATCTGGCAGAAATTCGCCTGCTCAGCCACTTCATGCACGTCTTTCAGGCCGGGCCGGGAATGGAACTGGTGCGCGAGGGTGACGGCGGGGATTTCATGATGCTGATCATCGAGGGCAGCATCGAGGTATTCAAGCAGGACCGATGGAACGCTCCCCGGCTGATTGCAATGCTGGACCCCGGGCAGACAGTTGGGGAAATGTCCATGATCGATGGTGAGCCCCGGTTTGCCAGCTGTATTGCGGCAGAACACTGTGTGGTTGCCGTGTTGACTCGGGAGAGCCTTGCCCGCATCATCCTCGAGCAGCCGGTGCTGGGGGCGAAAATACTCATGGAACTGGTGCTCATGTTGTCCAAGCGACTGCGCCAGACAAGCGCAAAACTCGTCAGTTACATGGATAAGGATGAAGGCGACAGGGAGGCAAACTGATTTTCTTCGTCCCAGCGGACTGACGGATTGCTGACATGCCTACCCGTTGTTGCTGGCAGTGCTTTCGCGGCAATTTGGTGTCCGGGAATTTTCTCCCCGGTGTTTCGTTTCGTGGCAGAATACGCGGCGATTTTGTCTTGATGTCTTGATGTCTTAGAGGAGGAGCTATGCAAATTAAAAACGGCAAGGACTTCTGGGCCGGTCTGATGTACATCGGCTTTGGAGCTGCTTTTTTCTTGATCGCACGTAACTACAATATGGGTACCGCCTTGCGCATGGGCCCGGCATATTTCCCCACGGTGCTGGGTGCGTTGCTGGTTGTCATCGGCCTTATGGTGCTCGGGCGTTCGTTCTTCTCGAAGATCGAGCACTCCTGGAGGCTGTTTGAATTCCGTCCGGTCAATTTTGTGGCGGCAGTGGTTATTGGGGCTTTTGCCTACTGGCAGATCAAGTGGCTGACGGAAACTTCCGAATGGCTTGAGTTCGCAGTGGTCGGTGCGTCAATCGTTCTGTTCTTCGCATCGTTCGGCAAACGTTCGCTCTGGCAGATTCTGACCGCGACGCTGGCCTTTGGCTATTTGCTGAGGCCCTTTGGACTTGTCCTGTCGTCGTTCCTGCTCACTATCGGCAGCGGGTTGGTCAGCCCCGAATCCAAAACAAAAGAAGTGGTGATACTGGCGGTGGCACTGGCTCTGTTCGGCTGGCTCACTTTCGTTGTTGGACTCGATCAGCCGTTCCCGGTCTGGCCGGAATTCATCACGGGTTAAGGGGGAGATAACATGGATTTACTTAACAATCTATTGCTCGGCTTTCAGGTCGCGCTGACGCTGCAGAACCTGTGGTATTGCTTCATCGGCGTGCTTCTCGGCACACTGATCGGAGTTTTGCCCGGCATCGGGCCGCTCGCGACCATCGCGATGCTGCTGCCGATCACGTTCACGCTGCCGCCCACGGCCTCGCTGATCATGCTGGCCGGTATTTATTACGGCGCGCAGTACGGTGGATCGACGACCGCCATCCTGGTCAACATTCCGGGTGAAAGCTCGTCGGCCGTGACGGTTCTGGACGGCTATCAGATGGCCCGAAACGGCAGGGCAGGGCCCGCGCTGGGCATTGCGGCACTCGGGTCCGTGATTGCGGGTTCGGCGGCCACCCTGGTCATCGCGGTTGCGGCGCCTCCCCTCTCCGAAGTCGCCCTGAAGTTCGGTCCCGCGGAGTATTTCGCGCTGATGATTGTCGGTCTGGTCGGCGCCGTGGTTCTTGCGCGCGGCTCGGTGGTCAAGGCAATCGGCATGGTGATACTGGGCCTGCTGTTCGGCATGATCGGAACAGACGTCAATTCAGGCGTCGCGCGCTTCACGCTCGGCATCCCGGAACTGTCCGACGGCATGGGCTTCGTCACGCTGGCCATGGGTATCTTCGGCTACTGCGAAATCATCATCAACCTGGAAAAGGGCGAGGCGCGCGAAGTGTTCACCGCCCGCATCGGCAGCCTGCTGCCGACA
>CAIYPG010000111.1 GCA_903928055.1 uncultured beta proteobacterium
CGATGCGCGCGGAACTGCGCGCGCTTGGTTGATGCGTGTTGCCGGTCCGGATTGATTGTGGCTGACATAGATCGGTATGGTGCGGTGCTGTTTGATCTGGACGGCACGCTTCTCGATACGGTTCCTGATCTGGCCTGCGCCGCAAATCTCATGCTCAAGGAACTGGGCCGGCCGGCGCTGTCCGATGAGCTGATTGCGACCTTTGTCGGGCGTGGCATTCCGAAGCTTGTCGACCGTACGCTGTCAGGCACTGCGGACTGCAGCGCCGCCCCAGGGATATTGCGCGCAGGCTTGGACATATTCGAGCGTTTCTATGCCGAGGAGTCTGGTCGGCGTTCGGCCTGCTATCCCGGGGTGCTGAAGGGGCTGGAGAGCCTGGCCGAGGCGGGCATCCCCATGGGCGTCGTTACCAACAAGGCCGCCCGATTCACCCATGATTTGCTTGAACGGACGCGTTTGCGTCACTACTTTGCCGTGGTGGTCAGTGGAGATACGCTGCGCGAAAAGAAACCTGATCCAGCGCCGGTACGGTATGCATGCGAGCAGGTTGGCGTTGCGCCGTCCGACGCCCTGTTCATCGGTGACTCCCGCCATGATGTTGCGGCAGGTCATGCTGCCGGTTGCGAGGTGTGGTGTGTGCCTTATGGATACAACGAGGGCGAGCCGATAGAGTCATTGGACTGTGATCGAGTTGTGCCGAATCTTGCGGTGGCAGCCGCGTGGATACTCGGTGAAGGCGTCCCTGGTCGTGCGTGATCCGGGAGCGAGGGGGGAATATGGCTTTTGACAGTACTGGCAAACAGAAGTTGATTGAGCACATGCGAGCGATTGTCGGCGCGGAAGCCGTATTGGGCGCTGAAACAAATCTTGATGCTTATGCAATTGACCGGCGCCGTTATTACCACGGCAAGCCGATTGCAGTGGTCAAGCCTGGGTCAACAGCCGAGGTCGCTGCCGTGGTCAGAAAATGTGCAGAAACGGGGACCGCCATTGTTCCGCAAGGCGGTAACACCGGCCTTGTTGGCGGGGCGACTCCGGATGAGAGCGGAAATGAACTCATCCTCAACCTGTCGCGCATGAATCGCATACGCGCCCTGGACATTGCGAACAATACGCTCACGGCCGAGGCCGGCTGCATTTTGGCCGTGCTGCAGCAGGCGGCACGCGACAATGACCGCCTGTTTCCGCTCAGCCTGGCCGCCGAGGGCAGTTGCGAAATCGGCGGCAATCTGTCCACGAATGCCGGCGGCACCGGGGTACTGCATTACGGCAATACTCGGGAACTGGCACTGGGTCTGGAGGTCGTTCTGCCCTCCGGCGAAATCTGGGATGGCTTGCGGGGCTTGCGCAAGAACAACACCGGCTACGATCTCAAGCACTTGTTCATCGGTGCAGAGGGCACGCTGGGCGTGATCACTGCAGCGGTGCTGAAGCTGTTTCCCATGCCCACGGGGCGGGCAACCGCCATTGTGGCAATTGATTCGGCGCGTACCGCAGTCGAGCTGCTGGCCCGGGTGCAGGCATATTGCGGCGAGCGCGTCACCGGCTTTGAATTCTTCTCGCAGTTCTGCGTCGATCTGGTGACTAGGCATTATCCGGCCTGCCAGTCGCCGTTCACGGTGCGCTTTCCCCATTATGTGCTGGTGGAGTTGTCTGACTCCAGGCCTGATGCAGAGGTACAGGCCTTGCTGGAGGAGACGCTGGGCCGCGCCATTGAGCAGGATCTCGTAAGGGACGTGGCAATGGCGATGAGCGCAGGCCAGTCTCGCCAGTTCTGGGCATTGCGCGAAAACATCTCTGAAGCGCAGGCGGCCGAAGGACGCAACATCAAACATGACGTATCGGTGCCGATATCCGGTATCGCCGAATTCATCCATGCAGCGGATGCCGCTGTCGAGCGGGTGTTTCCCGGTGTGCGCCTGGTTACTTTCGGCCACATCGGCGACGGCAACCTTCACTACAACATTTCTCCGCCGACGGATATGCCGGGGGATGCATTCCTCGATCGGGCTGCAGAGGTCAATGCGGTCGTGCACGATATTGTCGCGCGCTTCAACGGCTCGATCAGTGCCGAGCATGGCCTGGGAAAACTCAAGCGTGAAGAAATCACGCGCTACAAATCTGCCCTGGAACTGGACATGATGCGACGGGTCAAGGCTGCGCTTGATCCTGCCGGCATCATGAATCCGGGGAAGGTACTGTGACCCGGATCGGCTTGCAGGCACAAAGTGGTGTGGTATAGTTTCTTCGCATCCAACACGGCATCCATTCAAAAACGTGACCTACTTCAATTCGAAAACGGACGAACTGCAGCAATCCAGCCTGACCGGTTCTTGGTCGAGCTGGCGCCGCTGGCGCGCATAGCGTAGTTCCCCTGCCCGGTATAACGCCGGGCCCGCAGCCGTTTTCGAAACTGTATTGACCGGAGTGGCGTCATGAACGAAACCGAATTCCAACGCCTTGCAGCGCAAGGCTTCAATCGCATCCCCATCATCGTCGAGACTTTTGCCGATCTCGACACCCCTCTGTCGGTTTACCTGAAACTGGCCAACAAACGCTACAGCTACCTGCTCGAATCCGTGGTGGGCGGTGAGCGCTTCGGGCGTTATTCCTTCATCGGGCTGCCGGCGCGCCGACGCATCGTCGTACGGGGC